>DATAOI010000064.1 GCA_036265815.1 Gemmatimonadales bacterium | reverse complement strand
GGTGGGGCCCTGGCCAGCGCCTCGGTGACCGTGGAAGGCACCGGCCTCGCCGCCGTGAGCGGCGGCACGGGCGAATACAAGATTACCGGCGTCCCCGCGGGTCCTCATACGGTCTACGTCCGGCTCATCGGCTATCGGGCTGCGAGAAGTGCGGTGACCGTCCGTGCCGCGGACGTTACCCGGCTCGACTTCACCCTGGTCAAGAGCGCCGTCCAGCTCGCGCCGATCGACGTAGTCGTCGGCTCCCGGGCGCGCCACACCGCCGCGGAGGAGCTGGCGGTCCCGGTGGACGTGTACCCAGCCGAGCGGCTGCAGCAGCAGGGGTCGACCGAGACCAGCATCATCCTGGAGACCGTATCGCCCTCAGTCAACTTTCCACGCCAGTCCGTCAACGACGCGACCGACATCGTGCGGCCGTTCACCTTGCGAGGGTTGAGCCCCGACCACACGCTGGTGCTGGTCAACGGCTGGCGTCGGCACCAGACGGCCCTGGTGAACAACTTCAGCTACGGCAGCGCAGGGGGCTCGAGCGGCGTGGACCTGAACGCCCTGCCCGCCAGCGCGCTCGATCGGATCGAGGTCCTGCGTGATGGCGCGTCGGCACAGTACGGCTCGGACGCCATCGCCGGCGTGGTGAACCTGGTGATCAAGGACGGCACGTTCACCCCGTTCGTGAACGGCGACGTCGGCCGCTACACCACCGACGATTATCCGGACGACGGCACCACGGCGAACGTCAACGGCGGCTGGGGGGTCAAGCTGGGCCGCGGCTCGCTGGGGCTATTCGGCGAGTTCCGCGACCGGCAGCCGACCAATCGCGCCTGGGCCGACCCCGCGGAGACCAGTGTGACCGGCGTGGCCGACTCGATCGACTCGTCCGATGGTAAAGTCATCGAGAAGCGGAACCCGGTGCCTCAGCCCAATTACCACTGGGGTGACGGGCTGGAGAAGGACGTGCTCACCTTCGCCAACTTCCGTCTGCCGCTGAACGAGGCCGGAACCACCGAGGTGTACAGCTTCGGCGGCTACAGCCACCGGAAAGGCAGCGGCAACGGCTACCGCCGCTACGCCGACGGCTCCAACAACTGGCCGCAGATCTATCCGCTCGGCTTCCTGCCGCAGTTCGATGGCCTGGCCAACGACTATTCGGCGGCGGCCGGTCTGCGCGGCGTGGTATCGGGCTGGAACTACGATCTCGGCGGGCAGTTCGGCCACAATGACTTCAAATACGACCTGTCGAACACGCTTAACGCATCGCTGGGCCCCTGCCTCGACGTCCCCTGCGCGCCTGGTCTCGATGGCATTCTGGGGACCGCGGACGATCCGAACATTCCGAATCAAACGTCCTTCGACGCCGGCCGGGTCCTGCGCAGCGAGTTCGTGACCGGCATCAACTTCGCCCGGCCGATCGTCGTGGGACTTCCGGCTCCCCTCAACCTGGCGTTCGGTGCCGCGTTCCGGCGGGAGAACTACAAGATCCGTCCGGGGGAGCCGGCGTCGTACATCAACGGGGGCAGCCTGGACCAGTTCGGTGCCGACCTGGCGCCGAGCGGCTCGCAGGTGTTCGCCGGGTTCAACCCGGGCGACGCAACCGACCGCAGCCGCAACAACTTCGGACTCTATGTCGATGGTGAGACCGACCTCACGCCGAAGCTTTTGGCCAACGCGGCCGCCCGCTACGAGCACTACAGCGACTTCGGCGACCGGCTGACCGGGAAGCTGGCGCTCCGGCTTCAGCCGTCGCGGCGGGTCACACTCCGGGCCGCGATCAGCACCGGATTCCGCGCGCCGGGGCTGAGCCAGGTGGGATTCAGCAAGGTGACGTCGAACTTCATCTTCGATCCCACCCTCGGGGTGCCGGTCCAGGAGAACGTCGGCATCTTCCCGACCGACAACCCTGCCGCGAAGGCACTAGGCGCCGTGCCGCTCAAGGAGGAGACGTCCATCAATTTCAGCGGCGGCGTCGCCGTCACCCCGGTGAACAACCTCACGATCACCGTCGACTACTTCCACATCCGCATCAACGACCGCATCCTGCTCGGCGCCACCTTCGACGACGAGGCGACGGTCCAGATTCTGACCAACGCGGGCTTCACCGACATCTCAGGTGTCCAGTACTTCACCAATGGGCTCGACACCCGCACTCAAGGCCTGGACATCACCGCTGGCTACCGGGCGCCGGCCGGCACGGGCGGGACGCTCGACCTCACGGGCAACCTCAACTACACGAAGAACAAGATCCTTCGGGTGGATCCGCTGCCGCAGGTGCTGCGGGATGCGGGCTCGACCGAGGCAGGGCTGCTGGACGTGGTGACTCGGGTCAGCATCGAGGAGGAACGCCCCGACTGGCGCGCCACCCTCCAGGCCAACTACGGCGTCGGCCGATTCAACGTGCTGGGGCGCACGTCGTACTACGGCGGGTTTGCCTCCGCGCAACCGGGCTTCTGCGACGACTGCCGCGAGACCTACGGCGGCAAGACCCTGTTCGATGCGGAGCTGGGATACCGGTTCAACCTGGTCAAGCTGTCGCTGGGGATGCGAAACATCTTCGACACCTATCCGGACCAGGCCAGCGTGAACAACAGCTTTGACGTTTTCCCCTGGGCGGCCGCGTCGCCGTTCGGGTACAATGGGCGTTTCGTCTACGCCCGGACCGAGCTGCAGCTGTCGCGGTAAGCGACACGCGCTCTAGTTGTGGCTGTGGCTGTCATCCCGAATAGCGCAGCGAAAGGGCTCGGGATGACAGGCAGGCGCTCGGGATGACAATCCGGTCCGGTCGCGCTAAGATTCGCGACCCTGACCCGGAATACCATGTCTACCACGTACGATCTGCTGGTCATCGGTGGCGGTCACAACGGCCTGGTGACCGCCGCCTATGCCGCCCGTGCCGGCCTCTCGGTGCTCGTGCTGGAGCGCCGGGAGGTGCTGGGTGGTGCCTGCGTAACCGAGGAGGTGTGGCCCGGCTACAAGGTCTCCACCGCCGCGTATGTGAACAGCCTGCTCCGGCCCGAAATCATCCGGGAGCTGGAGCTCAAGCGCCACGGCTTCGAGATGCTGCCCCGGAGCCCGTCGTCGTTCACTCCCTTTCCCGATGGCCGGTCGCTGCTGCTGGGGCCGGACAAGGCGCTCACCCAGCGGGAGATCGCCAAGTTCTCCCAGCGGGACGCCGAGGCGCTGCCCCGGTACGAGGCGATGCTCGAGCGGGTGGCCGACTTCCTCGAGCCCACCCTCACGATGACGCCGCCCAACCCGTGGTCGCTCCGGCCGGCGAACCTGTTGCAGCTCGCCCGGCTGGGACTGGCCTTCGTGAAGCTGGGCACCGATGGGCAGAAGGCGGTCGAGATCCTGACCGGGGCGGCGACCCCCATCCTCGACCGGTGGTTCGAGTCGGAGCAGCTCAAGGTGACGCTGGCCACCGATGCCATCATCGGGGCCATGGCGTCGCCCTCGATGCCGGGCACCGCGTACGTGCTCTTCCACCATGTCATGGGCGAGTGCGACGGTGTGCGCGGCGTGTGGGGCTACGTGCGGGGCGGAATGGGCGGGATCAGCAATGCGATCGCCTCCGCTGCGCGGGACGCCGGGGCGGAGATCCGCACCAACGCCGAGGTGGCGCGCATCCTGGTGAAGAACGGAACGGTCCAGGGCGTGGCGCTAGCCGACGGCAGCGAGATCCGCGCCTCTCGGGTGGCCTCGGGGGTCGACGCCAACGTCACCTTCCTCAAGCTGATGAGCAACGGCGATCTGCCGGCGGAGTTCGTGCAGGCGGTGCGCAACATCGACTATGCCAGCGCGAGCTGCAAGATCAACCTCGCGCTGAGCGAGCTGCCCGATTTCAGCGCCGCGCCCGGCACCGCTCCCGGCCCCCAGCACCGCGGCACCATCCACATCTCGCCCACGATGGAGTACATCGAGCGGGCCTACGACGACGCCAAGTACGGCCGCCCGTCCCAGCATCCGATCATCGAGGCCACCATCCCCTCGGTGCTGGACGACACGCTGGCCCCGCCGGGCAAGTACGTGATGTCGATGTTCACCCAGTACTTTCCCTATACGTTGGCGCCGGGCCTGTCGCTGACCGAGGAGAAGGAGAAGTACGCCGACCGCTGCTTCGATCTCATGAACCAGTACGCCCCGAACTTCAAGCGGTCGGTCATCGCCCGGCAGATCCTCACGCCGGTCGATCTGGAGCAGCGCTTCGGCCTCACCGGCGGCAACATCATGCAGGGAGTGATGAGCCTGAGCAGCCTCTCGTTCATGCGGCCGGTGCCGGGGTACGCCGATTACCGGACGCCGGTGCGGAACCTGTACCTGTGTGGCGCGGCCACGCACCCGGGGGGCGGCGTTATGGGGGCATGCGGGTACAATGCGGCGAGGGAGATCTTGCGGGACGTACGGGGGTAGTCGGCGGGGATCGGGGGGGTGGGGGCTGGGGAGGCTCGCTCCGGTCACAACAGGCCGCCCCGGAGCGTACGTAGCTAGACCGCCATCACACGGCCTGACTCCCTGCGCGAGCCTCCCCAGCCCCCCTGGCACGCGCTGATACAGTGGTGGGCGCAACAGCATTGCGCGATGGTCGGGTCGGATGTGCCCGCGGGCCCTGATGCTCGGGCGCAGGCGGCGGGCGGGGATCGCGGAGGGAGTCAGGCCGTGCGATGCCGGTCTAGCTCCGTGTCCCCCGGGACGGGCTGTTGTGACCGGAGCGAGCCCCGCCCGTCGCCGGAGCCGGCGCCCCGATCCCCTCGCCGCAGGAGCCGGCGCGCCCCGACCTCACCCGCCGCGGGAGCCGACGCCCCGATCGCCGCACGCCGCACGCACCGCGGACCACGGAAATCACCGGATGCCCATGTCCAACCATCTTCTGCGCGTTTCCGATGGCTTGTCCCGCCTCCCCGGTCCAGTCGGTGAGCGCTTCGTCGAGCTCTTCCGCCACGGCACTCTGGCAGTCGAGCTCTACGCTCCACGCGGCACTGATCCCCAGACCCCCCACACCCGCGACGAAGTCTACGTCGTGATCCACGGCAGCGGCCAGTTCCGGAACGCCGGCGAGCAGCACCCGTTCGGCCCCGGCGACGTCCTCTTCGTGCCGGCCGGCGTGACCCATCGCTTCGAGGAGTTCACTGACGACCTCGCCGTGTGGGTCTTCTTCTACGGCCCCGAGGGCGGAGAAGCGCCTCGGTGAGCGGCGAGCCCGGGATCGGCTCGCCGCTGGAGCGGACCCTGGACCGGGAGTACTACCTCTCGGACCAGATCTTCGCGCGGGAGAAGGACCGGATCTTCTTCCGGGAGTGGTTCTGCGTCGGCCGCGAAGAAGAGCTGCCGCAGCCGGGGGCGTACACGGTGAAGACCGTCGCCGGGGAGAGCGTGCTGCTGGTGCGCACCCGGGACGGCGGCCTCGCCGGGCACTACAACGTGTGCCGCCACCGGGGATCCCAGCTGGTGCCCGACACCGGCGCAGGCACCTTCGCCGGTACCATCCGCTGTCCCTATCACTCCTGGACCTACACTCTCTCGGGGGCGCTCCGCACCGCGCCGTTCCTCGACGAATCCCAGGGCCTCCCCCGGAGCGAGCTGTCGCTGCACCCGGTCGGGGTAGAGTGCTGGGGCGGCTTTCTCTTCGTGAACCTCACGCCGGCCGACGCGCCCGCGCGCGGTCACACCTTATTACGCCAGCTCGGCGACATCGTGGAGCGGGTGCGCCGCTATCCGCTCGGCGAGCTCCGAGTCGCCCGGCGGCTGGTCTATCAGGTGCAGGCCAACTGGAAGGTCATGCTGGAGAACTACAACGAGTGCTACCACTGCGGGCCGGTGCATCCCGAGCTCTGCCGCCTGGTCCCCGCGTTCAAGCAGCGCGGCGGCGCGGAGCTCGACTGGGAACGGGGCATCCCCCACCGCGAGGGTGCCTGGACGTTCACCCTGACCGGCACCTCCGCCCGGGCGCCGTTCACCGGCCTGGACGATGACGAGCAGGTACGCCACAAGGGCGAGCTGATCTATCCCAACTTCATGCTCAGCCTGTCCGCCGAGCACGTGGCGGCGTTCACCCTCTGGCCGGAGGCACCCGAACGGACTACCGTCGTGAACGAGTTCCTCTTCCATCCCGACGAGATCGCCAAGCCGGGCTTCGATCCGTCCGACGCCGTGGAGTTCTGGGACCTGGTGAACCGGCAGGACTGGGCCATCTGCGAGTCGGTGCAGCGGGGCATGCGGTCGCGGGTGTTTCAGTCGGGGTATTACGCGCCCATGGAGAGCGCCAGCCTCGACATCCGCCGCTACATCCGGGAGCACCTGGGCGGACCGGGAGACGCCCCATGAAGCGCGACTACGAATACATCGTGCTCGGCTTGGGCGGTTGGGGCAGTGCCGCCGCGTACTGGCTCTCCCGGAAGGCGGGCGCCGAGGTGCTGGGCCTGGAGCAGTTCGAGATCGGTCACGTGCGGGGCGAGTCGCAGGACCACTCGCGGATCATCCGCCTCTCCTACCATACGCCGGAGTACGTCGAGCTGGCCAAGCACGCTTATCGCGCGTGGACGGAGGTGGAGCAGGATGCGGGAGAACAGCTGGTCCTCAAGACCGGGGGCCTCGACTTCGCTCCCCGGGAGAGCGCCATCCCGCTCAGCAGCTACAGCGACAGCATGACGGCCGCGGGCGTTCCATTCGAGCGGCTCGACGCCCCGGAAATCCGGCGCCGCTGGCCGCAGTTCACCGTGACCGACGACATCCACGGCCTCTTCCAGCCGGAGAGCGGGATCGCGATGGCGGCCCGGGGCAACGGGGCGCATCTCCGCATGGCCCAGGCGCACGGCGCCACCGTGCGCGACCGAGTCCCGGTGCACGGCCTCACGCCGGTGGGTGACGAGATCGTGGTCGCGGCGGGCGACAGCAGCTACCGCTGCCGCCGGCTGATCATCGCGGCGGGCTCCTGGTCCAATCGCGCGTTGGCCAATTTCGGCGTCCGGCTCCCGCTCCGGGTGACCAAGGAGCAGGTCAACTATTTCGCGTCCCCCTATTTGGAGGAGTTCCAGCCGGACCGGTTTCCCATCTGGATCTGGATGGATGATCCGTGCTTCTACGGCTTTCCGGTCTTCGGCGAACAGGGTCCCAAGGCCGGGCAGGACGCGGGCGGCCTGGAAGTCGATCCCGATACCCGCACCTTCGAGCCGGATGCGGCGGCGCGCCAGCGCACCGTCGACTTTCTCGGGCGCTGCATCCCCCACGCCCTGGGGCCCATCATCTACACCAAGACCTGCCTCTACACGCTCACGCCGGACCGGGATTTCGTGATCGACTTCGTGCCGGGGTGCCCCCAGGCCGTCGTGGGAATCGGCGGCGGGCACGGCTACAAGTTCGCTTCCATCATCGGCCGCGTTCTCGCCGAGCTGGCGCTGGACGGCCGGACTGAGCGGAACATCCAGCCGTTCAGGATCGATCGGCCGATTCTCCAGCTGGAGAATCCGCCGGCGAACTACATGGTGTGACCGGCGTCACCCTGCTCGGCATCCGCTACGACGGCAGCTCCTCGTTCCAGCGCGGCGCGGCCGAGGCCCCGCCGCTCATCCGAGAGGCGCTCTGGTCCCAGGCCGGCAACGCCTTGACCGAGAACGGCACCGATCTCGGCACCGGCGTCGTGCAGGACGCGGGCGACGTCACTCCCTCGGCGGACGAAGAGGGACGAGCTGCGATCGAGGCCGCGACCGAGACGATTCTCGCCTCGGGCCGGCGTCCACTGGTGCTGGGTGGCGACCACTCGATCAGCTTCCCGGTCCTCCGCGCGGTGCGCCGCTATCATCCGCGCCTCGCCGTGCTGCACCTGGATGCGCACCCCGATCTCTACGACGAATTCGAGGGCGACCGCTTCTCCCATGCCTGCCCTTTCGCTCGGGTGATGGAGGCCGGCCTCGCCGACCGGATGGTGCAGGTCGGGATCCGCACCATGACCGCGCACCAGCGGCAGCAGGCGGTCCGGCTCGGCGTCGAGGTGATCGAGATGAAGGACTGGCGTGATGGCCGAGTGCTCCCGTTCGACAGCCCGGTCTACCTCTCCCTCGATCTGGACGTGCTCGAGCCTGGCCTGGCGCCCGGCATGTCCCATCGCGAGCCGGGCGGGCTCACCGTCCGGCAGGTGCTCGGCATCATCCAGTCGCTGGAGTCGCCGCTGGTCGGCGCCGACCTGGTCGAGTTCAATCCCGCCAACGATCCCACCGGCCTCACCGCGGGCGTGTGTGCCAAACTGGTCAAGGAGCTGGCCGCGCGGATCCTTTCGGAGGACTGATGCCGAGACACCCAGGGCATCTGCTGGCTCGCTGCGGCCTGCTCGCGGTCGTTCTGCTCGCCTGGCCGGGTCTCCCCCTCGCGGCTCAAGCTCCCGGGCAGGCGCCGGCGATCGATTTCAGCACGCTGCGCGACGAGGCTGCACGGCGTCTCTCCGAGTACCTCCGAATCAACACCACCAACCCCCCGGGCAACGAGCTCGCGGCGGCGCGGTGGCTCAAGGACGTGCTGGCGCGCGAGGGCATCGAGGGGCAGATCCTCGACACGGCGGAGTTGGGGCCCGGCAGGGCCAACTTCTACGCGCGGGTTCCGGGCGCGACGCCGGGGCACGGGATCGCCCTGGTGCACCACATGGACGTGGTGCCGGTGACCCGGGCGCAGTGGACGGCCGATCCGTTCGGCGGCGAGATCAAAAAGGGATCCGTCTGGGGCAGGGGAGCGCTCGACATGAAGGGGCACGGGATCCTCCAGTTGCTGAGCCTGATCGCGCTCAAGCGGGCGGGCGTGCCGCTGGCCCACGACGTGGTGCTCATCGGCAACGCGGACGAGGAGATCGACGGGCTTGGCACCCGAACGTTCATCCGGCGCCACCCCGATCTGCTGAAGGGCGTGGAATACCTGCTCACCGAGGGGGCCGACACCCGGGTGGAGCACGGCAAAGTGAAGTGGTTCGGGATCGATGTCGGCGAGAAGCGGGCCTACTGGCAGAGGGTGACCGCGCGCGGCACCACCTCCCACGCCTCCGTCCCGCTGGGCGACAACCCGGTGGACCGGCTGGTGGTGGCACTGGGACGGTTGGTCGCGTGGCGCACGCCGGTGCGGCTCACGGCCCCGGTCGACCGGTTCTTCAAGGCGCAGGCACGGTACGAGACGGGCGAGCGTCGCCGCTGGCTGGCCGACGCGGGCGCCGCGCTGGCCACGCGGCGTGGCCGGGCCTGGCTGCTCTCGAGCCCGGAACGGAACGCGCTACTCCGGTCGACGGTCACGCCCACGGTGCTCGCCGGCTCCAACAGGACCAACATCATCCCGGAGGAGGCCTCGGCCGAGATCGATATCCGGCTGCTCCCGGACGAGGACACCACGGCGTTCCGGCGCGAGCTCCTGCGCGTCCTGGCGGACCCCAAGCTCACGGTCACCACCATCGGCGACGTGGGCCCGCGGTTCGACGCCCCGCTCGATACGCCGCTGTTTCATGCGATCGAGCGCGTGGCCGGGCGGATGCTGCCCCGGGTGCCGGTGGCCACGCCGATCAGCGCGGGCGCGTCCGACCGGCCGTACTACGCGGCGGCGGGCATCACCTGTTACGGGCTGGACCCGTGGCTGGTGGAGCTGGAGGAGGACCGGCTGGAGGTACACGGCAACGACGAACGGCTGTCACTCAAGAACATCGAATTCGGACTGCGGCTGTATACCGGGATTCTGCAGGAGATGGCGAAGTAGGACCCGTCGGCCATTCTACTCGGCTTGCCGGCCTCTAGGTTTGCAATCAGGGCGTCGCCTCCGGCTGCGGACGGGATCGGGACGCCGGGATCGGGGCACCGGGATCGGGGCGCCGGGATCGGGGCGCCGGCTCCGGCGGCGGGCGGGGCTCGCTCCGGTCAGAACAGGCCGCCCCGGAGGGCACGGAGCTAGACCGGCATCACACGGCCTGACTCCCTCCGCGATCCCCGCCCGCCGCCTGCGCCCGAGCACGGGTTGCCGGCGGGCATCGTCCGGTCCGACCACCGCGCAACGCTGTTGCGCCCACCACTGTACCAGCGCGGCCCCCACCGCCCCCACCCCACCGATCTCCGCCACCACCCCCCGATCTCCGCCCCCATCACCCCCGCCCCAAACTCCTCAACACCTCTCGGTCGATCTGCACCGAGATCGCCTCCCGCTTGGAGTACGGCCCCGGCCGGTACGCCCGCGACTGCACCCCGAGCTGGCTCTGCTCGCAGATGTGCCAGTCCTGCCGGTTGGTCATGTCCCAGAACTCCACCCCGTCGTCCGGATTGAACGTCGGATCGCTCAGTGTCGCGGGATGGAAAAGCCAGCTGCAGAAGATCTGGGTTCGCCCGGTGCTCTGGGGCCACAGCGTGTGGAACATCACGTAGTCCGGGTGCAGGCTCAGCAGCATGTTGGGGAACAGCGCGTAGTAGTACACCCGGTTCATGTCCTCCTCGGGCAACTCCCCCACCGGCACGCCGCAGGCCCGGCCGCTCATGGTGAGGCTCTCCGCGCCACGTCCGATCACCATATATCCGCCGGTGAAGGGTCCCTCCACGAGATCATTCTCCCCGCTGGTAGGCGGGGTGATCTTGGCCAGCGCCGGATGCACTGGCCCGCAGTGGTAGCACTCCGAGTAATTCTGCAGCAGCAGCTTCCAGTTGGCCTGAACGTCGTACTCGATGGTCCGCCCCACCTTGAGATTGGGCAGGTTGAACCGGCTGAACTTGCCCAGCAGCGGCGCCCACGACTGCTCGAACGGCTCCGGCTGCTCCGCCAGGTTGATGAAGATGAAGCCCTCCCACACCGCGGTCGCCACCGCAAAGAGCGGCCAGTCCGCCTTGTTGAATCCCTCGAGATCGCTGGTGGAGGGCGCCCCCAGGAGCCGGCCGTCGAGCGCGTAGGTCCAGGCGTGGTAGGGGCACTGGATCGTCTCGGAGAGCCGGCCGGTCGACTCCTCACAGAGGCGGGTGCCCCGGTGGCGACAGACGTTGTGGAACGCCCGGATGCTACCGGTCTTGTCCCGCAGAATGAGGACGCTGTCCTGGCCCAACGGCTGGAGCACATAGTCCCCCGGGCCCGGGATCCGGTCCTCCCGGCCGACGCAGAGCCATCGCCGCCGGAAGATCCGCTCCATTTCCTCGGCGTAGATGTCCGGCGCCGTGTAATACTCCCTCGGCAGGGTATGAGCGCCGTCGATGGAAAGCTCGGTGGTCTTGAGGAAGGTGGCCACGGTGGGGCTCTCGAAGAAGGTTGCGCGGAATATGACCTCTGCCGGGGTGGCGTGGAAGAGTCGGAATGTGTGACCCAGACCGCCGACGGCGCGGCCGGATGGCGCCTACCGTAGAGGAGATGTCAGGCAACTCACACGCGGAGAGGATCATGATGCGGACCCAGGCATTTCTGAGACAATCTGTCCTGCTGCTCGCCCTGGCCATGCCGGCGGCGGGCTGCGCGGCCGCGGCTGTCGGCGCCGCCGCCGGGGCGGCCGGCGGAGTCTATCTCACCACCCGCGGCGCCCAGTCGCTGGTCGACGCCTCGATCGACCAGACAGCCGCGCGCACCCAGAGCGTGATGAAGGATTTTGGGATCGTCCCCGATGCGTCCAGCAGCTCGAACGCCGGCGAGAAGCGCGAGTTCAAGGGCAAGAAGGGCGACCTCGACGTCACCGTCACCCTCGAGTCGCGGGGCGCGAGCAGCACCCACGTGGAAGCCACGGCGCGGAAGAACCTGGCTGAGTGGGACAAGAACTTTGCGCAGGACCTCGTGACCCGGATCGTGAAGGCGAGTTGAGCCCGACTGGGGGCGACCGGTCCTCGCCGGCGCCCCCGCCGATCCAGGGCGTGCTGGAGACGGGACTGCACGTCTCCGATCTGGCTCGCTCCCGGGAGTTCTACTCCCAGCTCTTCGGCTTCCCTCTCATGGCGGCCGACGAGCGCTTCTGCGCGTTCGACGTCGCCGGTCGGGACGTGCTCCTGCTCTTTCTCCAGGGAGGCACGCCTGGTCCGGTGCCGACGCCGGGCGGCCAGATCCCGCCGCACGATGGGGCGGGGCGGCTCCATTTTGCGTTCGCCGTCGCCGAGGAGGATCTGGCGCCGTGGGAAGAGCGTCTGGCGTCCGAGGGGATCGCGATCGAGAGCCGGGTCGACTGGCCCCGGGGCCGGAGCATCTACTTCCGCGATCCGGATGGGCACCTGCTGGAGCTGGCGACTCCGGGACTCTGGCCCAACTACTAGTTGATCACCGGCTTGAGGTCGGCGCTGGAGGGCGGGCCGGGGTCGCAGCCTGAGCCCCCCGCGTAACGCCGCGGGTCGGCTTCGTCCCGTGGCATCCCCGCTCCTCGGGCGTGGGCCGGAAGCGATTCTCCGGGTCCACGGCTCCGGCGGGAGGCGATGCTCCCTCCGCGCGCGAGCAGTGCCTGCATCGATCGTTTCGCGGCGTTCGGGGTGGAGCCGCAGTCACTGAGGCGCGCTCCGGGAGCACCGCCTCCCGCCGGAGCCCGAAGATCCAACCACACCTTGGCCGAAGCTCCAGCCAGAAAAGCTGCGGCTCGCCGGGGTTTGGTCCCCATTACGACCACCCGGTCACCACCCCCCGGCACTCCCCGAACCCGATCCGCGCCGCCCCCGCCCGTTCCGAGTATCCTCGCATGATCACCTCGTCCCCATCCTCGAGGAACTTCCGCGTCTCGCCGGTCGGCAGCCCGACGGGCTCCGCCCCACACCACGCGACCTCCAGCAGCGACCCCCGCGCCTCCTTCTCCGGCCCCGAGATCGTCCCACTCGCAAAGAGATCCCCGGAGCGGAGGTTGCACCCGCCGCTGGTGTGGTGCGTCAGCATCTGAGCCGGCGTCCAATAGAGATCCTCCGCCCGGGACCGGCTCAGCCGGACCGGTGCCATCCGCTCGGCCCGCATCCGCGCCGAGGCCAGGTAGACCTCCACGATCACATCCACCCCTCCGCATTCCTGATCCGCAGCGTCCAGCAGATAGGCCAACGGCGTAGGATCCCCCGGCGGCCGCGACGCCGCAGGCACCCGGAACGGCTCCAGCGCCTCCACCGTCACCAGCCAGGGCGAGATCGTGGTCGCGAAGTTCTTGCCGAGGAACGGCCCCAGCGGCTGGTACTCCCAGCTCTGAATGTCGCGGGCCGACCAGTCGTTGACCAGGCAGAAGCCGAAGAGGTGCTCCTCCGCCTCCGCGACCGGTACCGGCTCTCCCATTGGGTTCCCCACGCTCACGAAGCAGCCGAGCTCCATCTCATAGTCCAGCTGCCGCGCCGGCCCGAACTCCGGCGTCTCACTCGCCGGATCCTTCCGCTGCCCGGCCGGCCGGCGCACCGGGGTCCCGCTGGGCACGATCGACGACGATCGCCCGTGATAGCCGATGGGCACCCACTTGTAGTTGGGAAGCAGCGGGTTATCGGGGCGGAACATGCTCCCGACATTGGTGGCATGATGGATCGAGGCGTAGAAGTCGGTATAGTCCCCGATGGTGGCCGGGAGCAGCAGCTCCGCCTCCGCCATCGGGACCAGCAGCCGGTCGGCCAGGCGCGGAGTGGCCTTGTACGCGGGGGAGTCGGCGCTCAGCAGCGCGCTCACCTGTCGGCGGAGCGCCACCCGCGGCGCCCGGCCCCGCGCCATCAGGGGGTTGAGCGAGTCCGCGGCACATACCTCGGCCGCGCGCTCCGCCGCGCCCCTGAAGCGGCCCTCGTCATGACACGCGGTAATGTCGAGGATGCAGTCCCCAATGGCGACCCCGACTCGGGCCGGCTCGTCCTCATCCCGCCGGCGAAAGACACCGAAGGGCAGATTCTGAATCGGGAAATCGGTCGAGCCCTGGGCAGACGGGAGCCAGGAGGTACGCGCGGGATCGTGGGTTTCATCCATTAGAGGAAGGTGACAGGGTGAGGCAGGGTGGGGCAGGGGTGAGGGTCTCAGGGACACACAACCGACCGCTCATAGCGATGCCTCACCATGCTTCCCCGCGCCCCACCTTGCCTCACTCTGCCCCACCGTGCCCCACCTTGCCGTTTCCTCCGTTGGTTCGGTGAACGAGCACGACCCGAACGCCACCACTAGCTCGCGCGCGCGCCGGATCGCCCCGAGGTCGAGCCGGTGTCCCCGCCAGGTAATGGCGTCGTCCGTCACGTCGAAGGCGGCAGGGGAGGTCTCTTCCAGCAGGTGCTTCAGGGTGGCGGCGTCCATGCCGACCAGCGCGTAGGCGCCGGCCAGAAAGACGTTGAGGAAGCCGAACATGCGGCCCCGTGAGCTGTCCGGCGCGTAGGTCAGCGGGTAGTCGCCGCGAAGCGCGTGGTGCAGCCCGGCCGTCGCCTTGAACGGCACGTTCGCCTCGGCGCAGACCCGGATGAAGCGGGCGAGGTCCGCGGTGGTCGGAAAGGCAGCGGCCGTGATCCCGCCGGTCCGGACCTTGGCCCGCTCACCGTGGCGGGCGATCTCCTCCACCAGCGGCGTCGGATCCTGGGTGATGGGGATCTCGACGTAGGTCTGGAGATAGTCCGGGACCGAGCCGAGCAGGCGATCGACTGCCGCCACCGTGTCCGCCTTCGCCTCGATGGCGTCGGTGACGGCGCCGGGCGCGCCGTGCGCGGCATGGCGACAGTTGAACTCACCTACGACACGCGCGTCGGCGGCGGTGTCCAGTCCGACGAGTGCCGTGAGCCGCCACGGCCGCTCCGAGGGCTGCGGTGGCATCAGCCCGGCCGCGCTCGCCTCCAGCTCGGACAGCCGCGACACCGGAATGACGAACCGCCCCAGCGCCCACGATTGCTCGCCGTCCCGGTACGAGGCGTACTGCCGGACGGCGGCCCCGAGCTCCAGCGCGGCGGGGGGAAACAGCCCCGCGTAGTCGATGCTGCCTTCGAGCAGGCGGCTGAGTGCTGTCATGATAGCCCAATCTATGATCCCGGCCCTATTTCCGCTGGCCCATTCCGACAGTAAGATACGGGCATGACCATCGCCACGATCAACCCCGCCACCGGCGAGACCGTTCGTACCTTCCAGCCGCTGTCGGACGCCGAGCTGGACGCGCGCCTGCAATGCGCCGCCGATACCTATCGGCGCTACCGCAAGAGCCCGCTGGCCGACCGAAAGCGCATGCTGCTCCGCGCCGCCGAGATCCTGGAGACAGAGAAGGAGGCGCTCGGTAAGCTCATGGTGCTGGAGATGGGCAAGCCGATCAAGGCCGCTGTCGAAGAGGCGGCCAAGTGCGCCCTCGGCTGCCGCTACTACGCCGAGTACGCCGAGCGGTTTCTGGCGGACGAGTACGTCGAGACCAGCGCCTCGCGGAGCTATGTGAGTTATCAGCCGATCGGGCCGGTGCTCGCCGTGATGCCGTGGAACTTTCCCTTCTGGCAGGTCTTCCGCTTCGCGGCGCCGGCGCTGATGGCCGGTAATGTTGGCCTGCTCAAGCACGCCTCCAACGTGCCCCAGTGCGCCCTGGCCATCGAGGATGTCTTCCGCCGGGCGGGATTTCCCGAGGGCTGTTTCCAGACGCTGCTGATCGACACCGATCACGTCCGCCAGGTCATCGAGGACCCCCGGGTGGCTGCGGTCACGCTGACCGGCAGCACGGGGGCCGGTGGGCACGTGGCCGCGGCCGCCGGCAAGGTGGTCAAGAAGTCGGTGCTCGAGCTCGGCGGGAGCGACCCGTTCATCGTGATGCCAAGCGCCGACTTCGACACCGCGGTGCGGACCGCGGTCAAGGCGCGGGTCATCAACAACGGCCAGTCGTGCATCGCGGCCAAGCGCTTCATCGTGCAGGAGTCGATCGCGGAGGAGTTCGAGCGGCGCTTCGTGGCGGAATTCGAGGCGCTCAAGGTGGGCGATCCGATGGATCCGTCCACCGAGGTCGGTCCGCTCGCCAACGAGAGCCAGGTGAGCACCATCGGCCAGCAGGTGCAGCGCTCGGTGGCCGCGGGGGCCCGGCTCTTGACCGGCGGGCGCCGGCTCGACCGGCCAGGCTTCTACTACGCGCCGACCGTGCTCACCGGCGTGACACCCGACTCGCCGGCGTACCACGACGAGGTCTTCGGCCCGGTCGCGATCCTGTTTCGCGCCCGCGATCTCGACGATGCCATCCGGCTGGCCAACGATACCCCGTTCGGACTCGGCGCCAGCGCCTGGACCAACGATGCGGGGGAGCGCGGCCGCTTCATCGCCGACCTGGAGGCGGGCATGGTGTTCATCAACGCCATGGTCGCATCGGATCCGCGGGTGCCGTTCGGTGGAGTGAAGCAGTCGGGCTATGGGCGGGAGCTCTCCAGCCAGGGCATGCGGGAGTTCGTCAACACCAAGACCGTGTGGATCCAGGAGAGCCCCACCGCCACCCACAAGCTCTCCGAGTCGGAGTGAGCGGACCCGGGGCGGTGAGCTGGCAGCCGGTCGACGGCTCCTTCCGCGACCCCAGCGGCTTCGTCTTCACCCGGGACGGGACCCTCTACCGCCAGGTCAATGCCGGGTTTCGCCCTACCTTCGAGGCGTTTCTCTCCTCTGGACTGTACGACGAGCTCGCCGGTGACGGACTGCTGATTCCCCACACCGACGCCGGTCTGTCCCAGGCGGCCACGGCGGATGCCTTCACGGTGCTTCGCCCCGAGCGGGTTCCCTTCATCTCCTATCCGTACGAGTGGTCGTTCGGCCAGCTGCGGGACGCGGCGCTGCTGACCCTCGACCTGCAGCAGCGGGCGCTCGCCCGCGACTTCGTGCTGCGCGACGCCAGTGCGTACAACGTGCAGTTCCGCGACGGCCGGCCGATCTTCATCGACACCCTCTCCTTCGAGCCGCGGGTGGAGGGGACGCCGTGGATCGCGTACGGGCAGTTCTGCGAGCACTTCCTGGTGCCGCTCGCGCTCATGAGCCTGCGCGACGTGCGTTGCTCCACCCTTCTCCGCACCCACCTCGATGGCGTGCCGCTGGATCTGGGCAGTCGGCTGCTTCCCACCACGAGTTGGGCCCGGCTGGGCCTGCTGCTCCACGTCCATCTGCACGCCAAGGCGCAGTCCCGCTACGCCGGCGCGTCCGTGAGCGCCAAGGGGCGGGGTCGCACGATGAGCAGGAACGCGGTGAGCGGGCTGGTGGCGAGTCTCCGCTCCGCGGTCGAGGGTCTCGCCTGGAATCCGGCCGGCACCGTCTGGGCCGAGTATGCCACCGACAACAGCTATACCACATCGGCGGCGCGCTCCAAGCGGGAGATCGTGACCGAGTATCTCCGTCCGCTCTCGCCCGCGACGGTCTGGGACCTGGGCGCCAACACCGGGGACTACACCCGCGCCGCCCGCGAGGTGGCGCCACAGGTCGTCTCCTTCGATCTGGATCCCGCGGCGGTGGAGCGGAACTATCGCCGAGTGCGGGAAAAGTCGGAGACGGGCGTCCTTCCGCTGGTGCTGGATCTCGCCAATCCCTCGCCGGCGCAGGGGTGGGCCCACAGCGAGCGGCTGTCGCTGGAGCAGCGCGGCCCGGCGGACGCGGTGCTGGCGCTCGCGCTGGTGCACCACCTGGCCATCGGCCGCAATCTGCCGCTGCCCCGGATCGCCGATTTCCTCGCCCGGCTGGGCCGCTCGCTGGTGATCGAGTTCGTGCCTAAGGAGGACAGCCAGGTCCAACGCCTGCTGCAGAACCGCCCGGACATCTTCCCGGACTACACCCGCGAAGGGTTCGAGCGCGCCTTCGCGACGCGCTTCCGCGTCGACACCGTGCGTCCGGTCGAGGAGTCGGGCCGGCAGCTCTATCTCATGACCGCCTGCGCCCCGGACGGTCGTCCACCGACGTGAAGCGGCGGGTCATCATCACTCCCGCCGCGCTCTGGTGGGTGATGAGGCACGCGCTGGCTGGCTGGTGGGACGACAACGTCCCCCGGCTGGGCGCCTCACTCGCCTACTACACCCTCTTCGCCCTCGCGCCCATCCTGCTGGTGGCAATCGCCATGGCCGGACTGGTGTTCGGCCCCGAGGCGGTGCGGGGTGAGATCGTAGGACAGATCCAGGGCCTGGTGGGGAGGAGCGGCGCGGAGGCCATACAGGCGATGCTCGAGGGCGCCGCCAAGCGGTCCTCCAGCACGCTGGCGACGGTGATAGGGATGGTGACGCTCTTTCTGGGATCGACCGGCGTGTTCCTCGAGCTGCAGACTGCGCTGGACGCCATCTGGCGGGTGAAGCCCAAGCCGAGCGCGGGCATCCGGCAGTTGCTGCTACCGCGGGTGATCTCGTTCGCGCTGGTGGTCGGGGTGGGATTCCTGTTGCTGGTCTCGCTCCTGGTGAGCGCCGCGCTCGCCGCACTCGACCAGTACATGGGACACGCATTCCCCGCACTCGCGGTCGTTTGGCAGGCCGCCAACGTCCTGGTGTCGTTGGGCGTTGTGACGCTGCTCTTCGCCATGGTGTACAAGGTGCTGCCCGATGTGGACCTGCGCTGGCGCGACGTATGGATAGGCGGCCTGGTGACGGCGGGACTCTTCAGCATCGGCAAGCAGGTGATCGGGCTGTATCTGGGACAGAGCACCACGGCCTCGAGCTACGGCGCGGCGGGATCGGTCATCGTGCTGTTGCTGTGGGTCTATTACTCCGCGCAGATCGTGCTGCTTGGGGCGGAGTTCACTCGTTTTTACGTGGAACGATTCGGGGGCAGGCCGCCCGCGGAGCATGCGACCAAGGATCCGGCGCCCAAGCTTGCGGTGAAGCCGGAGAAGGGAAGGTGAGGCAAGTTCCGCGGGGCGCATATTTTGCCTCGGTTTGCGCCTTCGATGGCCACCTCCCGAGCCGTATCCAGGTTGTCCGGTCACCTGCCAGCCCTGGACGGGCTGCGGGGCCTGGCCATCCTGCCCGTCCTGTTCGCGCATTTCATGCGCCTCCAGCCGACCAATCCATTCGAACGCCAGCTGAGTCGCGTTGCGGCCACTGGATGGCTCGGGGTGGACCTCTTTTTCGTCCTGTCGGGCTTTCTCATCACGGGCATCCTGCTGGAGGCCAAGGGGGGGCAGCGGTTTTTCCGCAACTTCTATCTGCGGCGCGCTTTCAGGATCTTTCCGCTGTACTACGGTAGCCTTCTGCTGGTCTTTGTCGGCCTTCCCCATCTCCATCTTTTGGGGGCCGAACGGACCCGGGATCTCCTGCACAGCCAGGGCTGGTACTGGAGCTACCTCGCCAACGTGAGGATCGTGCTGGCGGGCTCCTGGAACACCAGCTTCGAGCTGGAACATTTCTGGTCGCTGGCAGTCGAGGAGCAGTTCTACCTGGTGTGGCCGCTGGTCGTGTGGCTGTTGTCGCGGGAGCGCCTCAAAACCGTCTGCCTTGGCGCCGTTCTGGTAAGTTTCGTGCTCCGCATGACCCTTCGTGGCTTGGGGCAACCGGGAGTGGTCTCCTACGTGCTTACCCCTGCCCACCTCGACCCTCTGGCCGCTGGTGCCTGGCTCGCCCTGGTGGCAAGCGAGCCGGGGGGACTCGAGTGGCTCAGGGCCGGAATCCGTCCGGTGTTGGTGGTGGGCTCCGTCGGTGTCACGGTCATAGTCGCCACTGCCCAGGGACCGGTGGTGGGGTCCCTGGGGATGCTGACCATCGGCTACCCGCTCCTCGCCCTCACCTGCGCTGCGCTCCTTGCCGGCGCGCTCACAGCTCCCGCGGGGTCACTGTTCGGCCGGCTATGGCGCAGCCGTGTGCTCGGCTTCTTCGGCCGGTTGAGCTACGGACTCTACGTGCTCCATCCGTTGCTGATGGGTCTGGTGGTGCTGCTGGGGTTCGACGTGCCCTGGTTCGCCCAGCGGGCGGGCTCGCAACTCCTGGGGCAGGCGATCTTCACGGGGATGATGCTCGCTGTCTCAGCGGTCGTAGCTCTGGTCTCCTGGCATGCGTGGGAGCAGCCGTTCCTCCGGCTCAAGGCCCGCTTCCCGATGCGGGGACCGTCGCCGCTGCTGCTGCCGCCCGATCCGGAGCTGGCGGGCTGGACGCCGGAAAAACAAGCATACAAGGTGAGGCAGGGTGGGGCAGAGTGAGGCAAGGTGAGGCAACACCCCCTGTCGCTCACCACCCCTGCCTCACTCTGCCCCACCTTGCCCCAGCTTGCCCCACCCTCCCTCACCTATTCGACCGTCCCATAAGCGGCGCCCCCGTCGGCGCGGTGTAGGCCCGAAGCCGCTCCAGCAGTCGGCGTGGATCGGATTCCACGATGATGGTGGCCCGGTGGGTCTCGGTCAGGAATCCTTCCTTCACGGCGTGGTCCAGGAACCGCGACAGCAGCTCGAAGTAGCCCGCCACATTGAGAATCGCGCACGGTTTGGCGTGGATGCCGAGCTGTCCCCAGGTGAGCATCTCGAAGAACCCTTCCAGCGTGCCGATCCCCCCCGGCAGTGCCACGAAACCGTCGGAGAGGTCGGCCATCTGCGACTTCCGCTGGTGCATCGATGCCACCACGATGAGATCGGGGATGCCGCGGTGGGCCTCCTCCTTCTGGATGAGCTGCTGGGGGATGATGCCCGTCACGTGTCCGCCGCCCTCCTGTACCGCATCGGCCAGGTCGCCCATGATGCCGACGCTGGCGCCGCCGTAGACCAGCTCGATCTCCTCCTCCGCCAGCAGCGCGCCGAGCTGTCGGGCGGCCGCCGCGTATTCCGGGCGGGCGCCGGTGTTGGTCCCGCAGAAGACACAGAGCCGCTTGATGGATCCCTGATTGGCCATGAGACGCCTCGATACTGGTCGCGGGAACGTCACGAGACTTGAAATTACTCGCCCATGCCCCTAGCTGTCATTCCAGGAGACCATCACCTGAGGGGAGCGTGCGATAATGGAGATGCAGCGGCGCGGGCTGGGAAGTCAGGGGCTCACGGTCTCGGCACTCGGACTCGGGTGCATGGGGATGTCGGAGTTCTACGTGGACCCCACGGAGGCCGCCCGGAGCGACGCCGAGTCGATCGCGACGATTCATCGAGCTCTCGAGCTGGGCATCGACTTGCTCGATACCGCCGACATGTACGGGCCGTTCACCAACGAGCGGCTGGTAGGCCGGGCCGTCCGAGGGCGGCGCGACGGGGTGGTGCTGGCCACCAAGTTCGGCAACCAGCGGGGTGAAGACGGCAGCTACCTCGGTATCAACGGCCGGCCGGAGTACGTCCGCCGCGCCTGCGACGCCTCGCTCCAGCGGCTCGGCGTGGACCACATCGACCTGTACTACCAGCACCGCGTCGATCGCACGGTGCCGATCGAGGAGACGGTCGGGGCCATGGGTGAGCTGGTGGGGCAGGGAAAGGTGCGCTACATCGGTCTCTCCGAGGCGGCGCCGGCCACCATACGTCGGGCGCATCGGGAGTTTCCGGTCTCCGCGCTCGAGAACGAATACTCGCTCTGGACTCGGGACCCCGAGGACGAGATTCTGCCTCTCTGCCGTGAGCTGGGCATCGGCTTCGTCGCGTACAGTCCACTGGGGCGTGGCTTTCTCACCGGCCGGTTCCGCAGCATCGACGACCTTCCGCCGGGCGACTGGCGCCGCGGCTCGCCGCGGTTTCAGGGGGAGAACTTCCAGAAGAATCTCGACCTGGTGGCGCAGGTGGAGCGGATCGCGCGGCGGAAACGGTGCACCCCGTCACAGCTGGCGCTCGCGTGGGTGCTGGCGCGGGGCGACGACGTCGTGCCGATCCCGGGCACCAGGCAGCGTCGCTACCTGGAGGAGAACGTGCGCGCGCTGGAGGTCGAGCTCACCGAGGCGGACTTGGAGGAGATCGACGGGGTGGCGCCGCAGGGCGCGGCCGCCGGCGAGCGCTACAACGAGGCATCGATGCGGCTCATCGGCGGCTGAGTTAATATCCGGCCATGCCGTCCCTGTCCCTGCTGGCGCCACCTGCCGTCTCCTCTCTGGCGCCGCCGTATCGAGAGTTCACGGCAGTGCCGGAGCTCGCCGCTCTCCGTTCCAGCGATCTCGCCGCTGGCAGCCTGCTGGCCGTCGGGCTCTCCGCGCCGCGCGAGGAGTGGTCCGCCATCACCGCCCTGGTCCCCCGACTCCGCGCCCGATTCCCCGCGGCGCCAGTGGTGCTCCGGGTCGAGCGGCGCGCCTCGCCCGAGGACCTCGACTGGGTGCGCCGGGCGGGCGGACTCCAGGTGCGGGCGGTGCTCTTCGAGGGCGAGGCGGTGCGGGACCGGCTGGAGCGCACGATGACCGATACCACCGACCTGCCGGAGCAGGTGGAGCAGTGGCTGGCGGTCCGGCTGCCCGCTCTCTCGCCCGCGGTGGCCCAGCTCATCGGGCAGATCTTCCGTCTGGCGCCGCTGCACCACGAGCTGGGTGATCTGCTGGTTCGGCTGGGCCGCGCCGAGCGGACGACGCGGACCTGGTTCCTCCGGGCCGGGGTGCCGGGGCCGGCCAAGTGGCTCGGCGCGGCGCACGCCGTCCGCTCGGCGCTCCGGCTCCAGGCGGACCAGAGCGTGCCGCTCCTCACCGTGGCCGTCGAGGGCGGCTACAGCGACCACAGCTCGCTCAGCCGGCAGAGCCTCAGGCTCTTCGGGGTGCGGCCCGGAGCGATCCGGCCGACGCTGGGCTGGGAGTGGTTGCTGGACCGGTGGCTCCGCCGCGCTTCCAGAGAGCCGACCGAGTAAGTTTGGCTCATGCTTCGCCAACTCGAGCGCCGGTTCAACCGCCTGGAGCGGCAGCGCGCCGCCATGCTGCGCGAGCTCAACGCCATGACGCCGGGACGCCTGGTCTTCCATCCGGCGCCCGGGAGCTGGTCGGCGCTCGACCTGGTGGAGCATCTCGTCCTGGCCGAGGAGGAGGTGCTGCGCGGCATTCCTGACCGTCCTCCGACCCGCAGCCTGGCCGACAGCGCCCGCGCCGCCGTGGTGCTGCCGCTGCTTTCGTTGAGCTTCGCGCGGGGCAGCCGCCTCCGCGCCGCGGCGCCGGGCACTCTGCCGTCGGGCGGCAGCAGCCTGGGGCAGCTCGAGGTCCGCTGGAGCCGCGCCCGCGCCAATCTCCGCGCCGTGCTCGGGCTCATGGGACCGGAGGACCTCTCCCGTCCCTTCTTCCGCCACCCGGTCGTCGGCTGGCTCACCACACTCGAAGGACTCGGCTTCCTCGAGCGGCGCGACGCGCACCATCTGAACCGGGTACGGCGCCTCCGGGCGCTTCCGAGCTACGTGGCGTTGGCGTCGTGAAAGGGAGGCAAGGTGGGGCAGGGTGGGGCAAGGTGAGGCAGGGTAACGGCAACACACCCACTCGCTCACAGCCCCTTGCCTCACTTTGCCTCACCCTGCCTCACCTTGTCACTTATCGTGTTGTAGAGCAGCCGCGTGGTTCCGTGGGCTCGGTTCCGCAGAGTCCTGATGTCATCCCAGGGTAGGTCCGACTCGATCTTTGCGTCGCAGGCAAATCGGAAGGCGTATTCGAGCTCCGCAAGCGAGCCGAGGGAGATGTCGAGATAACGCCGGAACTCGCGAGGACCTCGCTTAGTGGATCCCTCGACCATGTTCGCCGCGGCGGAGAAGGCAGCCCGGCGTATCTGGCTCCCCAACCAGCTGTCTTCTTTGCTCCATCCTTTGGTGAACTCCCGCGACCTGAGCGCAAGCTCATGACAGAACCGCCACGCTGCGAGCCTCTCATAGGGCGGAGACATACTCCAAGATCATTGGATCCACCCCAGTCCCGTAAGCAATCCACCGCCCAACCAACCCTGCCTCACCTTGCCTCACCCTGCCCCACCCTGCCTCACCCTGCCTCACCCTGCCCCACCTTGCCCCACCCTCCCCCGTGACCTGCATCACCGCTCCGAGAACGCTCTCTGCCGTCTACTTCAGCGATGAAACTGGCGATGCCGGTGCTCGCCGCGATGCTCCTGGCCGGGTGGGCCGATGTGGCGCCGCCACCGGCGATACGCACGCTTCGCGTCTGCGCGGATCCCAACAATCTCCCGTTCTCCAACCGACGCGGTGAGGGCTTCGAGGATCGGATCGCCGCCCTGATGGCGGATGAGCTCCACGCGCGGTTGGCGTTCACCTGGGCTCCGCAGTGGCGCGGCTTTGTCAGGAAGACGCTCGGTGCCGGCCGCTGCGATGTGATCATGGGGATGCCCGTGGGGAGCGACCGTGTCCTCACCACTCGGCCGTACTACACATCGACCTACGTCTTTCTCACTCGGCGGGACCGGGGGCTCCGGATCCAATCGCTGGACGACCCGGCGCTCCGGCGGGTCCGCATCGGGATCCACTTCATCGGCGACGACTACACCAACCCGCCCCCGGCCCACGCGCTGGGCCGGCGCCACATCGCGGAGAACGTGGTCGGCTACAGCCTGTACGGCGACTATTCCAAGCCCAACCCGCCGGCCGAGCTGATCCACGCGGTGGCCAGGGGCGACGTCGACGTGGCGATCGTGTGGGGTCCGTTCGCCGGCTATTTCGGTAGCCGGGAGAAGGTGCCGATGACGCTCACGCCGGTGAAGCCCGCCATCGACCCGCCGGGGCTCCCATTCACCTTCGCGATCTCGTTGGGGGTACGGCGGGAGGATACCACACTCCGAAACCAGCTCGACGCGGCGCTCGTGCGCCGGCGAGCGGAGATCGAACGGATCTTGCGGCAGTACGGGGTGCCGGAGGTAGGGGGGTAAGGTGAGGCAGGATGGGGCAGGGTGGGGCAGGGTGAAGGCAACATACCCAGTCGTTGAGCGCCGTGCCCACCTTGCCCCACCCTGCCCCACCTGCCCCACCCTGCCTCACCTTTCCCCGGAGCCTCAACTCATGCCCGTCACCTTCCCCAACGAGTCCCCGCAATACCGCACCGCGCGCGACCGGCTGTTGCGGATGGAGATCGAGCTCCGCCACGCGATGGAGGCGGTGGCGGCCGCAAGGCGCGAGCTGCCGCCCGGCGGGGTCGTTCCGGAGGACTACGTCTTTGCGGGCGCGGGTGCCGATGGTGCTCCGGTCGCGGTGCGGATGTCCCAGCTATTTGCGCCGGGCAAGGATTCGCTGGTGATCTACAGCTTCATGTTCCCCCGCGACCCCGGCGATGCGCGGCCGGGAGCACCGGCCGGCCGGACGGCGCGGCTGCCATTGGCGGAGGCCCCGTGCCCCTCGTGCGTGGCGCTGCTCGACCAGCTGGATGGCGCGGTCGAGCACGCCAGTCAGCACCTCAACTTCGCCGTCGTCGCCAAGGCGCCGCTGACACGCCTGCTGACCTTCGCCCAGGAGCGCGACTGGCGCCGCCTCCGGCTCCTGAGCTCGGCCGCCAACTCCTACAACCGCGACTACCTCGCCGAGACCGCGGGGGGATCGCAGCGGCCGATGCTCACCGTGTTCCACCGCCAGGGCGCGGAGATCCGCCACTTCTGGAGCTCAGAGCTCTTCTACGCCCCGACTGATCCCGGCCAGGACCCACGCCACGTCGGCACGCTGGAACCGCTCTGGAACCTGTTCGATTTCACCCGGGAAGGGCGGCCAGGGGAATGGGATGAGCAATTGGGGTACTGAAGGTGGGGCAAGGTGGGGCAAGGTGCGGCAGGGTGAGACGAGGAGCGCGTTCCTTCACCCTGCCTCACCCTGCCTCACCTTGCCCCACCTTGCCCCACCCTCCCCCACCACCGTGAGCGCGTCATTCGCCGTCAGCCTGCCCACCTTGCCGCTCGAATAGACCGCGTGCACGATGGTCCCGTCGGGCGCGAGGATGAAGTCGGCGGGTTGAATGTGTGGGCGGCCGTCGTGAGTGCCGGCGTAACAGCCGATCGCGCGGGAGGTCGCCTCTGGATCGAGGCTGTGGAGCACGGTGAACGAGAGCCCCAGCCGCTGGGTCATCTCCCAGGCGTCCTGCTCGCTGTCCGCCGAGAGCGCCACGATCTGAACGTCCAGCGCGTTGAACTCGGCAAAGTGCTGCTGAAAGTCAGCCAACTGCTGACGGCAGTGGCTTCACCAGTGGCCGCGGTAAAAGAGCAGCACGGCGGTGATCCCCTGCAGCTCCTCGGGAATCCGAAGCGTGCTGCCGTCGACCGCCCGTGCCTGGAGCTCGGGGAAGCGGGTGCCCGGGGAAAGGGTCATCATGGGGCATGCTCAGGTGAAGGTGGCAAGGTGGGGCAGGGTGAGGCAGGGTGGGGCAGGGAGCCCTTGCCTCACCCTGCCTCACCTTGCCTCACCCTGTCTCTGCTACCCTAGTTTCCTCAGCCACCCCCCCTTCTTCCGCTTCCGTTTCCGGGCGACGGCCACACCGGCCACGGCGGCTACGGCGGCGGCGCCGGCGGCAGCGGCGACCTTCGCCCTGGTTCGCTTCTTCGCCTTCCCCGTGAGCTTCTTGGAGACCCGTTTCGCCAGCACTTTCCCTCTGGCGCGCACCAGCTCGGCTGTCTTCCGCACGCGTTTGGCCGCCTTGCTCTTCACGCGCTTGGCCGCCTTCGCGGCAGGCTTCTCGTTTCTGGCCATCCTCGGTTCCTCCTGAAAGCGCATCGCCTTGGTGGAGACCTCATCCCAATCTACCTCGGACGGCGCTGGTCGACGCGCCCGCCGACCCCCAGCGTCTCACCGCCATGCCGAGCTACGCGGCGGATAGCGACGAGCCGGGAGAGGAGCGCAGGCGGCCGCTGGCATTTGTCCTCCTGGTGGTGGCCCTTTCGCTCCCGTTCTGGCTCATCGGCGCGCTGCTGCCGCTCGAGCCCCTCCCGGGGCTGTAGCTCCCTCGTCGCCGGCGCTCCTCGGGATGACAGCCGCGGCAATCAGCTCGCCACGTCGACAGCCCGGCGCTCCGCTTCGCTGCCGTGGCGCGGGGCGATATTTTTAGCGAGAGACGTCAGCACGCGAGTCCCGCCGGGCCCGCGGGCCGGGAGCGAGACCGGGACAGCGGAGGGATGTATGAGCGCAGGTAAAGCAACGAACAGCGGGAATGGTGACGGCCGGGCGACGACCCGGATCGTGGTGCTGGGCAGCGGATTCGGCGGGCTGGCGGCCGCACGCCACCTGGACCGGCTGTTCCGAGGGCGGCCGGGAGTCGAGATCACCCTGGTGAGCCGGGACAACTTCTTCGTACTCACGCCCCTCCTGTTCGAGGCGTGCTCCGGGCGGCTGGAGTTGCGGCACTGCGCGCAGCCCGTCCGTCCCACCCTGCGCCGGGTGCGCTTCCTGGAGGCCATGATCGAGCAGGTGGACGTCGAGCGGCGGGTAGTCCGGGCCATGGCGGGCGACGGCGCCCGCGAGCTCCCCTACGACCAGCTCGTCGTCGCGCTCGGCGCCGAGACCAACGAGACGTTGATCCCGGGCTCGCCGCGCGCCTTCACCTTCAAGACGATGGCGGACGCGCTCCTGCTCCGGAACCATGTGATCGAGCAGTTCGAGCGCGCTGATGCGGCCGCCGACCCCGAGCTTCGGCGACGGTGTCTCACCTTCGTCGTGATCGGCGGAGGCCTGGTGGGGGTCGAGCTGTTGGGCGAGCTCACCGCGTTCGCCGAGGACGTCCTGCGCTACTATCCGCGGCTCCGGCGCGAGGAGCTGCGGTTCCACCTGTTCGAGGCCACCGAGCGCATCCTGCCGGAAGTCGACCCGAAGCTGGCGGCCGTGGCCATGCGGGTGCTCCAGCGGCGGGGTGCCGACATCCGGGCCTCCACGCCGGTGCGCGCGATCGAGCCGGGGCGGATCCACCTGGCGGACGCGACGCTCGAGACGGAGACCGTAGTCCTGGCGGCGGGGACCGTGCCGACCGCGGCCGCCACCCGCATCCCGGTGGCGCACGACCGGCGGGGCCGGATCGACGTCGACGGGACCATGCGGAGCCGGAGTCATCCCGAGGTGTGGGCACTGGGCGATTGCGCCGCGATTCCAGGACCGGACGGCCGCCCCTATCCGGCGCTCGCGCAGCACGCGGTCCGGGAGGCTCGACAGGTGGCGCGAAACGTGGCCGCCGCCGTCCAGGGGCGAAGCCCGACGCCATTCGTGTTCGGGGGGCTCGGAATCATGGCCTCGCTGGGCCACTCGCGGGCGGTGGCCCAGGTCCTGCGCGTGAGGCTCACGGGCTTCCCGGCCTGGTGGTTCCGGCGGACGTACTACCTGCTGCAGATGCCGCGGTGGGACCGGCGGCTGCGGATCGTCCTCGACTGGACGGTGGCGCTGTTCTTTCGGCCGGACATCACGAAGGTCGAGATCGGAGGGGAGGAGAGAGGTGGGGCTGATCCAGAGGCGCCCTCTCGAAGTGAAAGCGCGGCGCCAAATGCATGGAGGTTTGCAGGTCGTCCGTGACGCCGCGCCTCCTTCGCGGCATCTACCCTGAGCGCATCAAAACGGCCTCGGAATGACACCCGGTGCTCGGAACAGCGGCGTTCCCTTCACCCTGCCCCACCTTGCCCCACCTTGCCTCACCCTGCCCCCATCCCCACCACATCCAGCACAAACGCGTACTTGAACGCCACCTCCCGCAAATAATCCCACCGTCCCGACGCGCCGCCGTGCCCCGCGCCCATGTTGGTCTTGAGCAGCAGTCGGTTGCCGTCGGTCTTGCGGGCCCGGAGGCGGGCCGTCCATTTGGCGGGCTCCCAGTAGGCCACCCGCGGGTCGTTGAGGCCCGCCGTCACCAGCATGTGGGGATAGTCCTTGGACTCCACGTTGTCGTACGGCGAGTAGGAGCGGATGCAGGCGTACGCCGCGGGGTGGTTGGGATTGCCCCACTCGTCGTACTCGATCACCGTGAGCGGCAGCGTGGCGTCCAGCATGGTGTTCACCACGTCCACGAACGGCACCTCGGCCAGCACCGCGCGGAACAGGTCGGGCCGGAGGTTGGCCACGGCACCCATCAGGAGACCGCCCGCGCTCCCGCCGGTGACCACCAGCCGGTCGGCCGAAGTGAAGCCGGCGGCAATCAGGTGCTCGGCGGCGGCGATGAAGTCGGTGAAGCTGTTGGGCTTCTTGAGCAGCTTCCCCCCCTCGTACCAGGCCCGCCCCATCTCCTCGCCCCCGCGCACGTGGGCGATTGCCACGATGAACCCCCGGTCGAGCAGCGACAGGCTGCTCGAGGAGAACGCCGGGTCGAAACTCACCCCGTAGGCGCCGTAGCCGTTGAGCAGGAGCGGCCGCCGCTCGCCCGGCGCCAGCGGCAGCCGGTAGACCAGGGACACCGGCACTCGCTCGCCGTCCGGCGCCGTGGCGAAGAGCCGCTCGGTCCGGTACTGGCTCGGGTCGTAGCCCCCCAACACCTCGGTCTGCTTCCGGACGGTCCAGGTGCGCGCCGCCATGTCCCAGTCGACCACAGCGTTGGGCGTGACCATCGAGGTGTAGGAGAAGCGGAGCAGACTGGTGTCGAACTCGGGGTTCTCGTGCTGCCGGATGGTGTACACCGGCTCGGGGAAGGGGATGAGATACGCGCCGCCCGCGAGCGGCAGCACGCGGATCTGGCGCAGTCCCGCCTCCCGCTCGTACACCACCAAGTGATCGCGGAACGCATCGGTCGAGTCCAGCTTGACCGCCGGCCGGTGTGGCAGGACTTCGGTCCACGCCGCCTTGCCGGGGTTCTCCACCGGGGCGGAGACGAGGCGGAAGTTGGGAGCGTCGTCGTTCGTGGTGATCAGGAAGCGGGAGCCGTGGTGGGTCACGGTGTACTCGATGCCGGCGCGGCGCGGCTCGACCACCCGGAACGACTCCTCCGGACGGTCGGCGCTGGCATAGCGGACCTCGGAGGTAGAGTGGCTGCCCAGGTCGAGCAGCAGGTACTCCCGGCTGCCGCTCCGGCTGATGTCGAGAAAGAAGGCCTCGTCCGGCTCGAAGTGGACCAGCACGTCCTCGACCGGGTTCTCCCCCAGTCGATGGCGGTAGAGTCGGCAGGGCCGGCGCGCCTCGTCCAGCACCACGTAGAACAGAGTCCGGCTGTCGTTGGCCCAGGCGACGCTGGGCGACACGTTGCCGATGGTCTCTGCCAGCAGTTCGCCGGTCGCCAGGTCTTTGACGTAAAGGGTGAACGCCTCCGCGCCGCTGGTGTCGACGGCATAGGCCAGCAGCGTGTGATCCGGACTCACCTCATGAGTGCCCAACCGGAAGTAGGCGTGCCCCTCCGCCAACGGATTCTGGTCCAGCAGCACCTCTTCGGCGCCGTCGTCCGTGGCGTCCCCCTCCGCGGCCGGGCGGCGGCATAGCATGGGATACTGCGCCCCTTCCATGGTGCGAGAGTAGTAGAGCCAGCCGTCGAGCCGTTCCGGCACCGAGAGGTCGGTCTCCTTGATCCGCCCACGCATTTCCCGGAAGAGCCGTTCCTGCAGCGGCTCGGTGTGCCGCATCATCGCTTCGGTGTAGCGGTTCTCCGCCTCGAGGTAGGCGAGGACCTCGGGATCCTCGCGATTGCGGAGCCAGAAGTACTCGTCGATCCGCACCTCGCCGTGCACCGTGTCGACCCGCGCCGCGGCGCGCGCCACCGGCGGCAGCGCCGGCTCGGACGGGACCAGTGTGGGTTTCGGCCGTTCGAGCTCCAGTGGTCCGCCGGGCGCATGGGCGAGCGCGGGCAGAGCGCGGCTGGGATTGCTGCGGGTTGGCTGGGACGACATTCCGTGCTTTCGGTTGGCGGTTCAGCGGACCAGCGGTGCAGGTCCTGGCCGGAATAACAGGGGCCGACTGAGGCAAGTCAAGGCTGGATTAAGACCATGTGTAGCAATATCTTACGCGTCGGACGGAAGGGCGGACGGCAAGGGCGGTAAGGACGGGAAGGGCGGTAAGGTTCGTAAGTGCAGGCATGGGATTCCCTTGCCGCCCGTACTGCCCTTACCGACCTCACCGTCTTTACCGCCCTTGCCTCACCCGCAGCTCCGGATCTCCTTGCGCTCCACGAAGGTCCAGCGTTTCACTCCGGCGGCGGGCAGTGCCACCACCTGGGTGGGGTGAGTGATCACTTCGGTGGTCATGCAGTCGGGCCCGGGTGACCGCTCGAGCACTCCGATCGTCAGCGCGTCGCCCGACCGGACCGCCCGCTCGACCTGCACCTCGACGCCCCCGTGAGGCTGCCGGCCCTGGGTCACGGCCACCAGCAGCTCGCGTTTGAAGTCGATCACCGGCTGGGCGCCGTCGGCGCCGAGCTGGTTCCAGAAACGGGTCCAGGTGACCGGATCCTGGATGACCAGCCGCCGGGGCTGGTCGTCCACCTGGGCGTATTGCCAGTGGCCGATCTCCCGGATGGGGAGGCTGTCGCCCGGAGGGATTCCGGCAGAGGCGGGTGAGGGGCTGCCCGGAGCGACCGGCGGTGTCGGAGCGGGGGCCGAGGTGGGGCCAGGCGACGTGGTGACCGGGCCGTTGCCGCCGGCCGGCGCATCGGGGGCGGGTCCACCCGCGGGCGTGATCTGTCCGCTGTGGCAGCCGGCGAGAAGGAGTACCAACGGGGCAAGCTGTCTGGCGGCCATGTCCCCAAGCTATCGGATTTGGTCGGCCGGCGCACGCTGCCGCGCGGCCCCCGGGGGGGCAGTGTCACCCGGGTCACAGCTTCGATTCCGGTGAGAGGGTTACCCCTGAGTATGGGCCGAATCCAACCACCGCCCGATGACGAGTCGCGGCTACCCGTACGCGAGGCCAGGTTGCGCCTGGAGGCGGCAGCGCTCTACCCGAAGCTCGTGCCCGAGCGCTGGGTGCGGGCGGCGGCCCTGGTGCCGGTCGTGATGCGCGAGCGGGCGCGAAATGGAGTACCCTGGCTGGGGGAGGGACGCTTGCTGCCCGAGGAGCACTTCGAGTTCCGCGGCACGGAGCCGCGTGGAACGCTGTGGACGGGACTTTTGACCCGGCTGACCGACTGATGGCGGAGCGGCGCGAGGCGCGGCTTCGGCCGGAGTTCGCCCAGAGCTACCCCGGGCTCACGCCTGGCGTCTGGGAAGCCGCTTCCGTGATCACCGAGAAAGTGATCGCATGGCGCCTCATGCACCGGGTGGCCGGCATGTTCCTCTGGGATCGGGTACTGAACCCGGACCACTTCGAGTTTCGCGGCCGGCCGGACAGCCGACCGGACCCGCCATCACGGAGCACCGACGCCGCTGAGTGACGTAGCGGCTACGGGTGACCGACCGGCAGAGGGGCGATCGAGGGCAAATCTGGTGGCTCGGCGCGGCCCGGCGGATCCAGCGAGGCCAGCGCCAGGATCAGACCGAATCCCGCGGTCACTGCCCAGAATAGTACACGGGCGGTGACCCGGACTTGGTACTGGTTGGTACCACAGCCGGTGCAGAGGACGGTGTATTGCGGAAGCGGGATGCCGCAGCGGACGCAGGCCATCACGGCTCTCCTGGTCGGTGGTTCGTGATCACACGATCGATCGTCGGCCGCCAGCAATAGACACAACCCCCTACCTAACTCCGGCACTCCACGATCACCGTGCGCATCATCACAGAGGGTCCCGCCTTCCCACCCTTCCCACCGCTACTGCCTACACCCCCCATTCGGATCCGGCTTCGGCTTGTCCACCACCACGGCGTGGTCGAGATCCGCCACGGCCAGCGCCACGTCCTGGATGAGCCCCGCCACCCGGGCCATCTTGGCGTAGTCGATGTACTGCGGCTCGTCCGTCACCTCGTGGTAGTCCATGTGCGCGCCCGTCGTAAAAAAGGTGATCGGGATGCCGAATCGGGCGTACATGTAGTGGTCGCTGCGGCAATAGTAGTTGTGGGGCTCGCCGTCGGCGTCGTAGGTGTAGTCGAATAGGAAGCCGTGCTTCCCCTCCCGATTCACCCGCTCCACGATGTCGCCCAGCTCGGTGGAAAGCCGGCGGCTGCCGATGAGCTGGAGGTAGCCGGGGCCGCCGCCCTGGATGTCAGTCGCGTCGCCCCGGCCGACCATGTCGATGTTGAGCTGGGCCACGATGGAGTCGCGGGTGACCGTAGGATGGCGGGTGAACCAGTCGGAGCCGAGCAGGCCGAGCTCTTCGCCGGTGTGCCAGACGAAGAGGACCGAGCGCCTGGGGTGGGCCGGGCCCTGGGCCATCGCCTCGGCGATCTCCAGCACGGTCACCGTGCCGCTGCCGTCGTCGTCGGCGCCGTTGGCGATGGAGTCCGGGCGAGGCGGGCGGAGCTTGCGCAGGCTGTCGAGCATGGCACGGATCCGGGTGGTCTGGGCCACCGTGGGCGTGCCCGGCGAGCTGCCGATGCCTTCGGGGCGCATCACGGTGTTCCAGGCCCGGAGCGAGTCGTGATCCTCAGCCAAGGGCTGGATGCCGATGTGATCGTTGTGGGCGCCGATGGCCACCAGCTCGTTGCCCAGCTTGGGGTCGGTGCCCGGCAGAATCGCGACGACGTTCCGAGCGGGCGCGGGGGCCGGCATGTCGGCGAAGTGGAGGTTGCCGTGCACCGTGGCCCCGGGATCGCCGGGCTTGGCCTCAGCGACAGGCTCGCCCAGGAGCGTGCTGGCGGCCTTGGAGGTCACGTAGAAGAAGGTGGGCGTCGGCTTGGCGTCCGACACGGCGAGCTGGGCGCCCGCCTCCCGCAACGACGCCCGCTCCGAGGCGGCGATCGCGTCGAGTGTCGTCACCGCGATTCCCGCCGCGGTGGCGAACTGGCTGGTGACCGCCGCGCGGTTGACGGCGCCGGTGGGCGCGCCACCAGGCTGGGGCGCCGCGGAAATCACCACCAGCTTCCCGGCGGCCTCGTCCGGCGAGATGATCGGCGCCGAGCTGTCGCCCACGGTGCCGCCGAAGACCGTCTGGACGCCGTCGAGCGCTCGGGCCCCCTTTCCCTGGTCCCGCGGGAGGACGTCGGTCCAGATGGCGAGGGGGACGCCTTCGACCGAGAGCCGGGAGTCGGAGGTCACCATCCGACGCACCAGCGGGACCGTCTGGAAGAAGCTCCCGTTGTCGCCCGCGGGCGTGAGCCCCAGTCGCTCGGCCTCGGCGGCGATGTAGTCCGTCGCCTTCACGTCGCCCACCGTGCCGCTCAACCGGCCTTCCATCGAGTCGTCGGCGTAGATGTAGAGCCGAGTCTTGAGGTCGGCGGGGGTGATCTCGGTGGCGGTAGCGGCGGCAGGGGCGGGCACCTCGGCGCCGGGCGCGGCGTGGCCACAGGCGAGGAGGGGGAGGAGCGCTATCGCGGCGGCAGCGCGCACGACGGCGTTCGGCAGACGGGGCAGGGGCACCAGGGTCTCCGAGTCGGGGGTCAGCAGCTGGGAAAGATCTCTCCAACCTACGCCGGGCTCAACCGGTGGGTTTCCTGGAGGGACGTGGGCGCCTCTTTACGACGCGGCTCCGCCGCCGCACTATACCTGCTCCCACCTGTCAGTGTTCACCAACGCAAGGAGCCTCCAATGGCCCTGATCGACCGCGTCAAGGCGATCCTGCTGACGCCCGCAACGGAGTGGCAGGTGATCGACGGCGAGGCCACTACACCGGGTCAGCTCTACGCCGGGTACATCGCCCCGCTGGCGGCGATCGGGCCGATCGCGGGGGTGATCGGATTCTCGGTGTTCGGGTTCCGGGTGCCGTTCACCGGCACCGTGTGGCGGGTGCCGATCGGGACTGCCCTGGCCGGGGCGGTGGTGCGCTACGTCCTCACGCTCATCGCGGTGTATGTTCTGGCACTCATCATCGACGCGCTGGCGCCGACGTTCGACGGGACCAAGAGCCAGATGCAGGCGCTCAAGGTGGCAGCGTACTCCAGCACGGCAAGCTGGGTGGCGGGAATCTTCGCGGTGCTGCCTGCGCTCAGCGTGCTGGGGATCCTGGGGCTCTACAGCATCTATCTGCTGTACCTGGGGCTGCCGGTGCTGATGAAGGCGCCGAAGGAGAAGGCGATGGGGTACACGGTCGTGGTGATTCTCGCGGGCATCGTGCTGTTCATGATCATCGGGGCTGTGGCGGGGCGGTTCGTGGGGATGCCGATGGGGGGGATGATGGGACGGTGAGGGTGAGCTGGCTAGTGGGTGATCGTGCTTGGCTAGTCCGCGCCGCGAACGTCGTTCTCGGAACAGGGGTGTTGGCGTACCTGGTGGGTTCCGCGCTCAGCCCTGGCGTGTCGCGCGCCGATCATCATGCAAGCATCGCCTGGGAGAATGTCTCACGGGCCGATCTGGTCACTGCAGCGCTGTATCTGGATGTCCAGGAGGGTGGACCCGCGCTCGCCCTCGCTCACTTGGGTCAGCTCGCGAGGCGAGACACCGCGGTACATGCCTCGAGACACATGTACGCCCATGCGGTTGGACGATATGCCGTTCAGCGCCAGTGGGATCCACGAGTATTTGCGGCATGCACTCCGGGCTTCGAGTCGGGATGCTTCCATGGAGTGATCGAATCCTATGTCTTGCACCTTCCCCACCTCAGCGTAAAGCAGATCGCCGCGCTCTGCGATAGTATTTCTGGCGGGAGCTTCCGCCGCGTCGCGCGACGGGAGTGCGCTCACGGACTCGGCCACGGCCTTTGGTTCCGGGTCGGGGAACAGGCGCTCGGCTTCTGCGACGGGCTCACTAATCCAGCGGCTCAAGAGGAGTGTAGAGACGGAGTTTTCATGCAGCGTGCCAATGAGCGGATGGCACTTCGGGGCGCACCGGCCGAACACCAGCATCATACTGATCAGTCCGCCGCGCATGGATCCGCCCAAGCAAAGGGAGGCGGTACCGCATCGTTCGTCTGTCAGGATGAAGCTTCGCAGTACCGGCATGCATGCTGGCATTACGAAGGCCGTCTTCTGCTGCTGGATGCTGGCCAGGATTACTCGCGTGCTTTTGAGGGATGCGATCGTGCTCCGGACTCCTACCGGTCAGTCTGCTACTGGGGCCTGGGCAAGTGGATAGCCGGCCATGTCGCTCGCACCCCCGACACGGAGGAGCAGATCATTCAGCGTTGCGGCATGGGCCGTGAGGCACTTCAGGGCGCATGCTTGGCCGGGGCAGCCGAGAACCTCATTGACGAGGAGGGGACCTTCGAGGCTGCCTCCCAGCTTTGCCGGTCCGTGCCCGAAACTGCGAAGCTTCCGTGCTACCAGAAACTCGGGGAGCGAGTCGGGATCGTTGCCGCTGACGGGGGAGAGGTCACATCGTGCGCGTTGCTGGCACCGCCGGAGTTCAGGTCGACTTGCCAATCGGCGGCAGTCCACGAACGCTCCCGTGATGGGGAGGTGCCGCGCCTCGGTGCATTGCCGGCGGTGAGGTAGGCATCGTGGTACCTTTTCTCCCAGTCCCTGACGACTATCGACCCAGCTGCTGCCGTCTGGCCCCGGGTGGCTACCCTCCGGGCACGAGATGTGCACTTGCCTGGTGGCTTCAATGAGAGATTCCGCCGCGGTCTCCGTCATCATCCCCGCCTATGAGGAGGAGTTGCGCCTCCGTCGCACGCTCCTGGAGATGGTGGAGTACTTCCGCTGCCGGGAAACATCGGCGGAGATGATCGTGGTCGACGATGGCAGCCGGGACGGTACCAGCGCGGTCGTCCACTCGCTGTCGCGCAGGTATGCCGAGCTGCGTCTGATCCGTCTGGCTCAGAATCACGGCAAGGGCTACGCGGTGCGGACCGGCGTCGTCAACGCCCGGGGCGCCTGCGTGCTGGTCGCGGATGCTGACGGCGCCACGCCCATTGCCGAGATCGAACGTCTCGAGCGCGCGTTGGAGGAAGGCAGCGATGTGGCCGTGGGGTCGCGGGCCAGCGTCCCCGGGGCCGACGTGCGAGTCCAGCGCCGCTGGTACCGCCACGTCATGGGCCGCACATTTCATGGCCTAGTCGAGCTGCTCACCGTGAAAGGCATCCGCGACACTCAGTGCGGTTTCAAGCTCTTTCGAGGGTCTATCGCACACGACCTCTTTTCCCGCATGCGAATGGAGGGCTTCAGCTTCGATGTCGAGCTGCTTTTGATGGCTCAGCGGCGAGGCTACCGGGTCGCCGAGGTGCCCATCAACTGGGTGCACCAGCCCGGCTCCAAGATTCGGGTGGTGCGGGACTCGATCCGGATGGCGGCCGATCTCGTCGCGATCCGAACCAACTGTCTCAAAGGGGAATACGATCGGCCGCGCATCACCCCATATGATGACGCGGCCGAGTCGGTGCTGGAGACTCCCTGAGCAGCCCCGACGTCGCCCGGCCGAGGCTGGCGATCATTTCACCGGTCTATGATGACTGGGCTTGCTTGCCGGTGCTCCTCGGGCGCCTCGACCAAGCTCTGCGTGAGATCCGGGCCACGGCGGACGTCTATCTGATCGACGACGCTTCGCCGCTGCCGCGCCCGCGAGATCTGCAGGATTCGTCCTATGAAGCGATTCGAAGTGTGTGGGTCGTGCGTCTGAGGCGCAACCTCGGGCACCAGAGGGCGATCGCGGTTGGCTTGGGGCTGGTCAGCACGCTCGAAGGATACCAGGCCTCTCTGGTGCTGGACTCCGATGGAGAGGACCGCCCCGAGGACATTCGACAGCTCCATTCCGCGATGCGGCAGACCGATTACGGCGCGGTCGTCTTCGCTGCCCGCACCAAGCGAACCGAAGGCTGGTGGTTCAGATCCATGTACTGGCTATTCCGCTGGTCTCACCGCATGCTCACGGGCATTCCAGTCCGGTTCGGCAATTTCAGTCTCATCCCCACACACCTGGTTCGCTCCCTCGTTCTCGTCTCTGATCTGTGGAATCACTATGCTGCGGCGGTGGTCAAGGCACGACTACCCCATACGACCGTGCCGTGTGTGAGGGGGGGGCGAATAGCGGGAAGCTCGCAGATGAACCTGGTGACGCTCACCACGCATGGGCTTCGGGCCTTCTCCGTGTTCAGCGAGGAGATTGGAACCCGCGCGTTGCTCGCCTGTCTTGCGTTGTGCGCTGTGTCGATCGTTGGCGCCGTGCTCATCCTGGTCATCCGATTCGGTACCGCACTGGCCGTCCCCGGCTGGGCGACAACAGCGTTGGCGTTCGCTGTTGTGATTACTCTGCAATCTCTCACCCTGGCGGCCGTCTTCGTCTTTTATATTCTCTCGTCTCGGAGCTTCTCCGCGACACTGCCGGTGCGTGAGTTCGAGTTGTTCGTCGAATCGCGAGAGGCACTGTACACCGCCCCGATTGGTTGACCGGTGGGCATTTCTCTCCTGACCCAACCACCTCAGTCGCCCGCAGTATCTCAGCGCTGGACCCGTGCCTTGATCGCCACCGCCGTAGGCGTGGGAGGATTGGCTCTCGTGGCAGAAGCCGTCGCCCCCCCCAGTCCGGACGTCGCGTTCTACATGTTCGGGGCACAGCGGGTTCTGCAAGGAAGCCGCCTGTACCGGGATCTGATCGACCTCAATCCCCCACTCATCTTCTGGCTCAACATCCCACCGGCGCTGATGGCAGGAGCACTGCACTTGTCCCCCCTAGCGGTCTACCGTTTCTCGGTGACGTTGGTCCTGATCAGTGTGTTGGCAGTGTCCCAGGACAGTCTGCGGCGAATCTGCCAGGATTCAGGGGAGCTCTCCCGGGCATCGATCAACGCCATGCTGGTCTTCGCACTCTTGGCGCTTCCGGGTGAGGCGTTCGGGCAACGCGAGCATCTCATGTTTGCTCTTGCGCTGCCGTACATCTTGTGCGTCGTAGCTCAGGCGAGCTCTCCCGAACCGGTACGCAGTGGGTGGCTCATCGGCCTGCTGGCCGGCATCGGCTTCTCGCTCAAACCTTACTTCCTGATCCTGTGGGTGGTATTGGAGGTTTGGCTCCGCCGCAAAGCGCCGGCGACGCGCCTAGCCAGGAGCGAACTTCTCGCCACGGCACTCGTCGTCCTGGCCTATGGCCTTGCGGTCTGTTTTCTCACGCCGGAGTATTTCACGGTCGTCCGAGTGCTGGGCGAGGCGTACAGGAAGTACATGAGTCTGCCGGTCGTGAGTACGCTCGTTGTCGGTGAGGGCTCCACCATCCCGTTGCTCACGCTGCTCGTATACGCCACTGTCTCCCGTCGGGCAGCCAACCCGGTGTTGGTTCAGGCCCTCGCGTTGGCTTTAGCTTCTCTGCTCCTCGCCGCAGCGCTCCAGCAGAAGGGATGGTGGTATCACTTCTATCCCAGTTCGGCGGTCTCGGTTGTTCTGTTGGGCATCATGGTAATCCGTGCCAGAGCTGCAAGAGCCCGGTTTGCCTCGGGGGTATACGGCCTCACCGCGGCCGCCGCACTCGCCTTTCTCTGCATCACAACTGTAGTGAGATCGGTGTCGGTGGCGCTTCATCCATTCGCCGAGGACGTGACCAGGTATCCTGGCTTCCATGAGCTGCTGGCGCTGGTGCGGCAACGGGCGCCAGGCGGAACGCTCATGATCTGGTCGTTCAACATCCGATCCGCATTTCCCCTGGTGACCTTGTCCGGGGCCAGGTGGGGTTCTCGTTTTCCGAGCATGTGGCTCGTGCCGGCGTCCTACTGGGACGCGATGCCAAAGCCTGGCCCCGCGAGATTTCGGCCACTCTCAGAGCGATCGGCCGCGGAGCGCCTGCTCGATTCGGCGATGGTGACCGACATGCGGAGTCACCCGCCCGAGATGTTGCTCATCCTCAGCCCTTCCCGGGACAGCGGCGCGAACGGCTTCGAGCGGCTCGATCTTCGGTCGTACTTTGCGATGGATCCAGAGATTGCACAGATGCTGACCTGCTATCGCTATGTCGAGCTCATCGGGGTTCACGAAGTCTACCAGCGGTCGGATGCAGGAGCGTGCCGGCAATGATCGGATGAGACCGTGCTGGAGCTGATATACGGGGGGACCCTCTTCGTGGGAGCGTTCCTGCTTTTCGTGGTCGAACCGATGTTCGCCAAGATGGTGCTCCCGCTGTTGGGCGGGAGCCCTGCAGTGTGGAACACCTGCGTGCTCTTTTTTCAGAGCATGCTCCTCCTCGGATACCTGTACGCTCATCTCGGCCCCCGCCTGCTCGGAGCGCGGCGGCATGCCGCCTTCCACCTGGCGGCCGTCCTGCTGTCGATCTTGGCCTTGCCGATCACGTTGCACCGCGTGGGAGCCCCTCCGACCTCGGGCAGTCCGGTCGTGTGGCTGATCCAGGTTCTGATGGTCTCGCTCGGGTTCCCCTTTCTGCTGCTCTCGAGTACGGGGCCGCTGGTGCAGCAGTGGTTCGGCGCCGCCGATCGCGCGCGGAATCCGGATCCCTATTTCTTGTACTCAGCCAGTAACGCAGGTAGCCTGCTTGGCCTGCTGGCCTACCCCGCGATCATCGAGGCCGCGCTCCCTTTAACCGCCCAAGCGCGGGTGTGGACTCTCGGCTACGCGCTCTTCATCGCACTCATAGCCGGTTGTGCCTACCTGCTCTGGGCCTCCCCTTCGGAACAGCTCGCGATCTCGGTTGGAGCCGAGTCAGTTGCTAGTCGCGACGGGCCGGCTGGGACTACACGGTCGGCCTGGTTGGAGCGCGTGATGTGGGTGGCGCTCGCCTTCGTCCCCTCCAGCTTGCTGCTTGGACTCACGACCTATGTGACCATGGACATCGCGGCGATTCCCTTGCTCTGGGTCGTGCCCTTCGCCGTGTATCTCCTGACCTTTGTGATCGCTTTCGCCCGTACTCCGCTGTTCCGGCGAGAACGAATGGTCCGGGCCCAGCCACTGTTCGTCGTGCCGGTGGTGGTCCTCATGTTCTGGGGGCCGTATGTGGCGACACCTGCATTTCTGCCTTTCCATCTCACGGCATTCTTCCTCACCGCGATGGTCTGCCATGGAGAGTTAGCCGCGCGCCGCCCTCGCCCCGCGCGATTGACCGAGTACTACCTCTGGCTGGCCTTGGGGGGCGCGCTCGGTGGGGCGTTCAACGTCCTCATAGCTCCGAACCTCTTCACCTCGGTGTTGGAATACCCGTTGCTTCTGGTGCTCGCGTGTTTGCTCAGGCCCAGTGCCGAACGGCCTTCGACCAAACTCGTGAGGAACCTGCTAGTCGCCCTGATGGCGGCACTGATTCTCGTGGCCGCGCGACATGTGTTGATCAGGTACGACGAATCGGGCGCGCGCGCCCCTGTGCTGGTGTGGGTCGCAGAGATCACGGCTTCATGTTTCGCGGCGGTGGTGTGCTATCGAGCGCGGAATGAACCTCTCGCCCTTGCGGGCAGCCTGGGGGCCATCGTCGCTGCCTGGGTAATCGCCGACGCCACTCAGAATGATTTGATCTTGAATGAGCGGGACTTTTACGGGATCCATCAAATCAGGAACAACGATGCCGATTCGACCCATCTCTTGCTCAACGGCACGACCAAGCACGGGGCTCAGTCCCTTGCGTCGGGGCGTCGCCGTGAGCCGCTGAGCTATTACACTCGCACGGGACCGTTGGGAGATGTGTTCCGCGAGATCGCGGCAACTCCCGGGCGGTCCATAGCGGTCGTGGGCTTGGGAACCGGAGCCACGGCCGCGTACGGCCTCAGCGGCGAACGGTGGACGATCTATGAGATCGATCCGGCCGTGGAACGCATCGCCCGAGACCCCGAGTACTTCACCTACCTCGCCGACAGCCCCGCCCGAATGCAGGTTGTCCTGGGAGACGGACGCCTATCCTTGACGCGAGCAAGGGATGGTGCCTTCAGCCTGATCGTGCTTGACGCCTTTTCCTCCGATGCGATTCCAGTGCATCTGCTCACCAGGGAAGCCCTGACATTGTATTTCCGAAAGCTGGCGCCTGGCGGAGTAGTGGCGTTTCACTTGAGCAACAGGTACTTGAATCTCGAGCCGGTGGTGGCTCGACTGGCCCGAAACATTGGTGCTGCGGCCCGAATCCGGGTGAATACGACTCACAAGCGAGTCGACGGGCCCACTGGTGAAGACTCCTCCGTCTGGGCGGTTGTCGCGCCCGACCTGGGCTCGTTGGGCGGACTTTCCAGCGACCACAGGTGGAGGCCGCTCAGGCAACTTCCTGGGGTGGACACCTGGACCGACGACTTCTCCAATGTCCTGCAGGTCCTGACCATAGCGAGACCCTTTTGATGCGCACCTCAATCCGGGTGCTCTCCGATACCGGTCGCTTCCTTCGAGTCTGGTTTTCTCGCCGCTCGGAACACGCCGATGCCCGACAGATCGTCGGCGTTACCCTGGTGGCCGCGGAGCACGAGCCAAAGCATGGGGATATACACGGCGAGTAGCATGGCCGGCCAGATGGTACCGATCATCGCAGCGAGATCGTTCGTCTTGAGGAGCGCCGGAAAGGCGAGCACCTGAAATACCGCCACCCACGTTCCCACGACGTAGATTGCCGTCTGGCGCCCATTCTGTGGGATGAGCGCGAGCGCCACGGTTTCGTGGGGCAGGAGATTCTGCGGAATCAGGGACAGGGCGAGCAAGAGCCTCGCGCGCGGGTCTCGCCACCGAACCACTGCCAACAAGAGAATCCAGCCGTAGGGTCGCATGATGGGCGAGGCGATGTGTGGCGAATCGCGGATGACTTGAAGCCACTCGCGCGGCCACTGTGGCAGCAAGATAAGACTCACCAGGAGTATCACGCCGCCGCCGAGGACAGCCCCGCGCGACGGGTACGCGGCGAATAGGGCTAGTCCGGAGTTCGGCTTTGTGATCAGGAGTCCGCCGAGTGCGGGGATCAATGTCGCCGCGACCAGCAGGGGGGTGAGCTGGCCGTTTGCCAGCGCATGGATTACTGCGCCGCTGCCGAGCGCAAGAAGCGCCCACCAGCCCCGGCCGGCCATCGCATAAGTGAAGATCCCCGCGATCAGCCCCACCCAGAGCGTGCTCGCCACCGGGAACGAAAGCCAACTGAACGGGAACGCGAGCAGCACCGCCGGGAGCGGATAATACAACGGCCAAATGGAATGGGTATGCGCCAACGGATAGGGATCGAGCCCGCGGCGAAGATCCGCACAGGCAAACCACAGGATCTCAATGTCGTTGCTGCGGTCAGGAACGAGCCGGAAGGTCAGGGCGGTCAGCGCGCCAAACACCAGGGCGGCGCCTATGGCCAGGCCCGCTCGCGCACGGTGAGATGGGATGGGGCCTGACATGGAGTCGAGGCGGAATATGTGCTTAGGGTGATCGGCCCACAACGTCGCCCGACCCGCGACACGGCATCTCAATTGACTCGCGAGAACCGGTACGGAAAGGCCCAGCTTGACCAATAGGTCTCATCGTGGAGAGGAGGGAGGTCCGCAGCGAAATAATGGCGAAGGACCAATCGGGTCACATTCACCGGTGAAATGCTGTCCCACAGCTCGGACCTCGGAGTGCCCGGAAGCGCGTAGGCGGCAAAGACGGCCGTGCGTTCCGCAATTTGAGTCGGCGTTGCCCTGATCATCGGACCAGGCCCACGCCGGCCGAAGCGGCCATGTCCGTGATCCGCCTGGATGAGGATGATCGGCGGTGTCGCAGAACGGCTTTGGATCGAGTCAATCAGCGCGAGCAGCTTGTGATTCAAACACTGAATTTGCTCCACGTACGCTCGCTTGACGCTGTCAGGGCGGTCGTCCGCCGGCCAGAAGGGATCCCGATGGCGACAGTCACGCCGGTACAGGTACGGCTCATGAGGGAGCGCCAGGTGAGCGAACACAAACACCGGCTTCGGGCGGCCACCCATCCGGGCGAGCCGCCGAAACTTCCAGTCGAGGAGAGTGGCGGACTCGGTCGCATAGGGGAGACTGTCGAAAGCGTACCCGGTCGCTGCCGTGATCACTCTCTGCGCGGCTCGAACCGGTGTCGTGCTCACCCACGCCGCCTCGAACTCCGGGTGGATCATGGACGGCGATGGGATCTGTTCATCGGCGAGCCGGCTTTGCCGCGTGGGCCAGAATCCAGTGGGCAAGAAGATGTAATGGTAGCCGAGTCCCTTCAGGGTGAGGGCGAACCGATTGTTCTCGATGATCGGGTAACTCAGGCTCCAATCTCGATTATCGGCGCCGAACTGTTTGGGGAAATCCTCGAGGTATCGCAGGTTGAGCATGGCCGCCAGGGCCAGCATCGTGTGCACGTAGTTTGCGCGAGCGGCCTGAGGCACGAAGAAGCCCCGCTTCTGGAGCGCCTCCTCAAAGGAGCTATTATCGAAATCGTAGTTCCGCGCGAGCTCTCGTGAGGCCTCATACTTGTCCACTATGATGAGGAAGACGTCGGGGGGCCTAGACCCGCTCGTCATCGCGTTGACTACCTTGACCGGGGCAGGGGCCGAGGTCACTTCGTCGACCGAGGGCCGGCCGAAGCTCCGGACTGCGCCTGCCGCGGCGAACGCAGCGAGGAGGGTCGTGACGACGTTGAGGTAGCGGGAAATCCCCTTGAGATCGCCCTGGTATCGCCACAAGCCGAACGTAATGATGACCAGCAGCCATGCTTCGACAAACAAGAAAGTCACTTGCTCGCCGCGAGCGGCCAGGAAACCATCCAATGGATCGTAGGCCACCCGGAAGGTGCCGAACGCGAAGACAGTAAGGAATGCAATCAGAGCGCCCTTCTGAGCATTCCAGGTAATGACCGCGGCGATGATCCAAACGGAAATGGTGAGGGCCAGCGAGGCAAGCAGCGGGCGCGTGAGATCGCTCGGCCGGATCAGCTGCCCCCCATTCCCGGCCGCGAGCGCGAGCACGAAATACATGCTGATCAAGAACGGGTAAGCGGGCACCGCTCTGCACGACTTGACCCTCAAGTCGCACCTGCTGCGCTGAGCTGCCCGGTCACGTGACTCTCACCGTCCGGAGGAAGCAAACCAAGCCGACGTTTCTCTTGCGTTCACCTGATCCTCGTAAAGGCGTACGGATGGTGGGAGGAGGACCAGAAGGTCCGCTCGGGCAATGGGGGCAGCGGCAACCGGTAGTAATGCCGCATGATGGCCCGGACCGCATTGACGGGACCGATGGAGTCTGAGAGCAACCCTGCAGGATGATCGGGCAGGTAGTACGCCGCGAAGATGTCCGTTCGCTCGGCTACTTGCCAGGGCAAAGCGTCCTTCAAGGCGGGTTGATCGTGGCCCATGCGCCCATGCCCGTGGTCCGCTTGCAGGATGATGATCGTCTGCCGATGTGCCCGATGGAGGATATCCGTCACCAGACGCTCGACCCGCTGGTTGGTGCACTTGACCTGGTCCACGTACGCCGCCACAACCCGAGACGCTTCGGGGCCGTCGTCCCTTTCCGGTATGTACGGATCGCGATGCCCGCACATGGCATCGTAGATATATGGCTCGTGAGGCACGGTGAGATGGGCGAACACAAAGATCGGCTCTCTGCTTCCCGCGAGCTCGGCAATCCGCTGGAATTTCCAATCCATGAGCGTCGCTGACTCAGGGACATACTTTCCGGTTGAGCAACCGATGAGGGGGCAGAGGCCTTCGAGGAGCGGGCGTAGCAGTGTCGTTCGAAGCCAGACCGACTGAAATTCGCGAGACGCACTGGTGGGCTCAGGGAGCTGCTGGTCCGCGAAGCGGTTACGCTTTGTCATCGGGAAAGCGGAAGGGAAGAAAACGAACCGGTAGCCTTCCTGCTTGAGCGCGCGGGACACTCGATTGTCTTCTATAACCGGGTAGGCTGCTCGCCAGCTCTGGTTGTCACGGCCCAACGCGGTAACCAGCGTATCCAGGTATTGCCAATTCAGCATGGCCGCGAGGGCAAGAAAGGTGTGATTATAGTTTGCCCGCGCATTCCGAGGGACGAAAAATCCTTCGTGCGCCAGGAACTGGAGGAACTCGGTGTCGTCCAATCGAAAGTTCGCGGCCAGGCTTCGGGGTCCGGTGTATTTGTCCAGAATGACGAAAAAGAAGTCAGGCTTCGCGTCCGGTGGGTGGCCTGCCTCCGCATGAGCCTGAGGGAGGCTGCTCATGGGCAGCGCGTCTCTGGCGGTGGTGTTGTTCCAGATAAATTGGCCGCTGGACCACAACAGCAGCATGGCCGCGACGAGATTGAGATAGCGGAGCGTCGGGAGAAAGGAGTGTGACGAGCGGCGGACGAGATCGGTGAACGCAACCAGAAGAATGACGATCAGCGTCAGGGCCACGATGTCCGTGGCGAGCTCCGCGACCGGTGGCCAGCTGCGGACAACGACGATCGCGCGACCGGATGCCCCGAAGACCAGCACTGCGGCGAGCGTAAGCAGGGCCCGTTTGCCGGGTTCCTTCGTGACCAGACCGTTGAGAAACCAGGCTGTGGTGGCGAGTAATAGGCTTATGAGGATCGGCCAGAGGAGATCGCCGGGGCCCACCAGTTCCCCACCGTTTGCCGCAGCCAAGGCCACCACGAGATAGGCGCTGGCGAGAAATGGATACCAGGGCGGAGCTGAACCGATGTCAGCTGCCATTGGTCTGAGAGAGACGGACGCCGCGCATCAACGGCGTGTCGCTCGGTCCCGCAGTTGCCGCACGGCTGTCGCGACCCGCCCCCACCACTGTCGGGCGGTGAAGGCCGCGCCAAGGACGCCGGCAACCAGCACCTGGAGCAACATGCTTCCGGTCGAAGGGTCCACATAGGCGTGGGCGCTTCCCGGTACTAAGATTGAAACCAGCGCAAGCCAGCAGAGCAGTCGCAGAACTCTGCCCCGGTGCCTGTGCCGGGCTGCATCGGTCATACCCCCCTCCGGATGTCTTGGGAACCGGGATAAGAATTGTAACCAGTTCGACCGAAGCTGGTTAGCTACATGGTTGCTGCTTGCTCGCTTGAGGCCGCCCGCCTGAAAACGACACGGCCGTGTACGGGCCGGCAACGCTGCAGCAAGTATCTAGCCAGACGGGGCGCGAGAATTCCACTGAGACGGCCACCGCCAGCGAAAATCATAAACTGATGCCCAGGAAGGCGCAGATCGAACAGAACGTGGTCGCTGGACTGACCACTGGCCGCAGGGCAGTCGTCGCTCTCGCGATCGGATGCTTTGCCGCCGCGGTCGTTCACGCGGGTCATCAGCCACCGGTCCCGAAGTCGGATTGGGACGAAACCTGGGCGGCAGGGCGAGCCCTCCTGGAGGGATTGGATCCTTACGCCGCCCTGGCATCGGGCTATCATTTCGGTCAATTCAACTACCCGCTGGTGTATCCGGCGCCGGCCATACTCGTGGCGGCGCCCTTTGCAGTGCTGCCTCTGCAATCGGCACTGTGGCTCTGGGCGGGCATCGGAACGGCCGCGTTGGTGTGGACGCTTTTGGCGCGGGGCTGGTGGGGGCTGCTCGGTCTCGGTTCCGCTTTCTACCTCCATGCCCTGATCTCGGTCCAGTGGTCTCCCTTGCTGACGGCTGCGGCCGCAGTGCCGGCGCTCGGCTTCGTGTGGGCAGCGAAACCCACCATCGGGGCGGCCCTTTTTGCGGGCTGGCCATCTCGGGCCGCCCTCATCGGTGGGGTGGTCCTTACGCTGCTTTCCTTCGTGCTGGTACCAGGGTGGGTTCGACCATTTCTTGCCGCATCTTTGGCGATGCCCCACACGACACCACCAGTCGGCCGAGCAGGAGGATTCCTTCTGCTGCTGAGCTTTCTCCGCTGGCGCCGACCCGAGGCGCGCATGCTCGGAGTGCTTGCCCTGGTGCCCCAGACGACTCTGCTGTACGAGATGGTTCCCTTACTGCTGATCCCAAGGACCTTGCGTGAGATGCTGATACTCGTGGGTCTCTCGCTCATAGCTGGCGCATTCGCTATCCAGGCGGACCCGAGCCATCATCTGACCGCGGCAATCGGAACGCTCTGGCCCGTCTTTCTGCTGCTGGTCTATCTGCCCTGCCTTGTTCTGGTTCTCCGTCGCGACAATGAGCTTGAGACGATCCAAGCACCCAATGAGGAATGAGCACACGCCCTGTGCTCACCCGAGGCGTCGCGGAGCGTGAGCAGGCGTCCAGAATCCCCGGGCCAGGATCAGACGCCCTGTCCGACACCAGGGCCGCCAACGGCGTCGTCACCTTCGGTCGGTTCCCTTTTCACAGGGTGTTTCCTTGCTGACGGTCGGAGCACGCAAACCAGCATTGGGAGGTAGACCGCTCCGAGCAACCATGGCCAGACCAGCCTTTGGGCGGCTTCGAGCGTGGGCGCTACGAGGCGTGCTTCCATCGTCGCGGCGGTAGCGATCCAGGTGCCTAGACAGTAGATCGCCATCTCCGCCCCGCTGGCTGGGATGAGACACAGGGCCAGGGTCTCGTGTGGCAGTGAATTCAGGGGGACGACGGCTAGCGCCGCCAGGAGCCGTCCGCGCGGCTCGCGCCACCGGACGAGGCCAAGGAGGAGGAGCCACCCCCACGGCCGCTGGATGGCAGGTTGAATGACCAGCGTGCCGTGCACGGCCTGATGCCATTCAATTGGCCAGCGGGGCAGGATTGTCAGACTCACCGCCAATATTGCGATGCTCCCCACCACCGCTTTGCGCGACGGGTACGCCGCAAAGAGCACGAGGCCGCTGTTGGGCTTCATGGTGAACAGGCCCCCAAGCGTCGGCATGAGGGCCGCCGCAAGTAGGGCCTGGTTCGGCTGGGCCCGAAGCGCGGCGTAGACGTAGGCACCGCTCAAGAGGACCGACCAGCGCCACCACGGCTGGCCCTGGAGAGCCGCCCCGAACAACGCTCCAACGGCAACTCCGTAGACGGTGCGCGCTAGGACGAGCGGCAGCCATGCGAACGGCACGGCCATGAGGACTGCCGGAAGCGGATAGTAGAGTGGGTATTTCCAATGCTCGCGCCAGAGAGGGTAGGGGTCACGCCCGTTGACGAGATGCCGTGCGGAGTACCAAAGCAGGTCGAAGTCGCTTTCGGAGCGGTGAATCGCCAACAGTAGCACACCTGTAGCGACCGCGCCTAGAAGCGCCCCAAGCAGCCGCCGACGTGAAAGCGAAGCCACCATGGGGGCGGAGCATACCGATGGTGCCGCCGGGTGGCAATTAGACCGGAACTGGCGCCCATCGCTCTGGAGTGCAAGATTTAGCGTAGTTCCACCTACTTCAGACCCGAGAACAATTCAGGTAGCCGCTCGACCTGTGGTATCGTTCCTACAACTCCATCGCCTCGGGATGGTCTGCTGCGGCTTTGGGTCACAACATGAAGTGACGGCGTGCCTGGCGCAGGCCCGGGCGCGGGTCCACGCCGACCGTGAGCGCCTCCTCACCTATCCCCGAGCCGGCTGTCTGAAGAGGAGAGCGTCACCGGAGACTTCGGCACGGCCTTGAGAAGCTGCCCTGGATGTGGTGGTCAATTCGCGCCTCACACCTCCGTGTGTCCCTGGTGTGGGCGAAGCGTGCTGCTCGGCGTCATCGTTCAGCTCGGTGTGGCTGCTGTGCTGCTGATGGGTGTCGCGACATTCACCGGGATCATTGACTTGTCTAAGCTGGTGCACTCCGTGGTTCCTCAAGGAGTGCTGGCGACGCCTGAGGTGCCGCCGACAGCTCCTCAGGCTGCCAGGGACGATGGGAAGCCGATGCTCGACCGGGCATTTGAGGCCCTGCCGGCTCCCGACCAGGCAGGGAAAGGAGCCCAGCCGCCCAGCTGCAATGTCGCGGACTCGGCTCGCCTGAGTCGCCTGGGTCGCGAGCATCAGGATTGGAACCAGCAGGTGCGCGCCCTCATTTCGTGTCGTCAAGTTCGACCCGGATTCAATGTCGACCAACTTCGGGCCGCTATGGGCCGGCCGGCGAGGATAGTGCGGACTGACTCGGGCGGAGAGGAATGGATCTACAGTCACTTGAGGGTCGTCGTGAAGAACGGGCAGGTCGCAGCCGTCAAGCGTTGACCGCATCGCGTGTCCCGCCGCTTGCCGTCGCGGTGTTCGCGTTCGGCGCTCTCACCCGAATCGTCGGTTTTCTGCAGAATGCCTCACTTAGCGGCGATGAGGCGATGCTCGGTTTGAACATCGGGCGCCGCGGCTTTCTCCGATTGCTTCAACCCCTCGACTATGGTCAGGTCGCCACGATCCCCTTTCTCTGGGCCGAGCGCCTCCTCGTCCTGCTGGGGGGCGTCTCCGGCTACTCTCTGAGAGTGGTGCCGCTGCTCGCCGGCATCGGGCTGCTGTGGGTTCTTTATCGCTTGGCCGCCGAGGTGACCGGCCGAGTCGAGGCACTGGTGGCGCTGGCGCTGGTCGGCACGGCGTTTCCCCTGATCCGGTACTCCGTCGAGGTCAAGCCATACATCGTGGACGCGTTCGTTGCCACGGTGCTGGTCTGGACCGGATGCCGTGTGGCAGAGGACCTGGGCAACCGACGCAATTGGCTCCGGCTCGCGCTCGGCGGAGTGGCGGCCGTGCTGGTGTCCACACCGGCCCTCCTGGTCTCGGGTGCGGTGGCCGGAGGGTTGGCTGTGACTGCGCTCCGCGCCCGAAGGACACGGGCGTTGGTCGGACTCGGGGCGATCCTCACCTGTTGGCTGGCGATCTTCGGTGTCACCTACGCCACATGGTACGCCCCCAACGCCCGCGCCCCGTACATGCGCGACTTCTGGAGCCAAGCCATCCTGCGGCTTGGCACCCCCCATCTCATCTCCCGTTCCTGGTTGGGCCTCGAGGAAACCGGCTGTACCCTGACCTGCTGGCGCGGACTCGTCGACGTCACTCCTCTGCTTATCCTGCTGACTTGCATCGGGGTGGCCGGTATCTGGCGCCGCCGGGGCCCGGACTATGCCATTCTGGTCGCCGGCCCGCTCGCCGCCGCCTTCGGCGCTTCGGCGGTCGGCCAGTATCCCATCGCGGCACGCCTGGTGCTGTTCGCCGCCCCGCTCCTGGCGATTATGGTCGCAACTGGCCTGGTCGGCCTGGCGGAGCGCGCCGAGAGCATGTGGCCCCGAATCCGTTCCCGATGGCTGGTCATGGCTTTCCTCTACCCCTCGGTGATGGTCGCGGCGGTGCTTACGTTCGTGCCACCACCGGACTGGGGGATTCGAGGTTTGGAGGTACGCCCCTTGGCGGACGACTTCCGAGTTCGTTCCAGAGGAGAGCCGATCTACGTGTTTGCCCGGGTCACCCCGCCCTGGGTCTTCCACACCACGGACTGGAGCCGGCCGGACACGGCGCGTCTGGCCTGGGTAGCCAGGATTGCAGGGCCTGATGGCCCGGGCTTCGTCAATGGGGCGAGCCGGGGAAGGCGGGTCGCCGGCGATGCGGATTCGCTGGTCTACCGGCAGAAACGCGGAATCGAGCTCTTTGGCACCCCGAGTGGATCTCAGGGCCGGATGGGCACGGGGTATACTCCGCCCCAGCCCGATCCGGGCTGGGCAGAGAATGAAGCCAGAAGAATTCGCGACGCCGCTCGGCCTTACGCCTGGATGGTGCTCTCGGACTATGCCCACCCTAATCTGGATGAGCGCGCATTGCTTATGGCCGCCGTTGACGATGCCGGTGGAGAGGTGATCTATACCAACCAAACGGCGGACGCAGTGCTGTATCGACTGCGCTTTAATCCTCCGCGACGAATTGAGGCCCGATGCTCCCCCACGAATATGAAGCGATGCATGCGCTCGAAACCCAACATTGGTGGTTTCGGGGACGTCGCAGGGTGCTGCTCGATTTCCTCCGCGCCGTCACCACGACCCGCTCATCAGTTCCGCGGATCCTCGACTACGGGTGCGGCACGGGTGGCAGTACCAGCGTCTACGCATCATTGGGAGAGGTCTTCGGGATCGAACCGGACCGTGAGGCGGTATCACTCACGGGGGCGCGGGGTGGTGGCCGTTTCTGCCGTGCAGTCGGGACCCAGCTGCCTTTCCGCGCGGCCGTGTTCGATGCTGTCGTGGCGTCCGACGTGCTGGAGCACATCGAGAACGACCGCGTGGCCGTGGCCGAAGTGGTGCGGGTGCTCAAGCCTGGGGGAGCGTTTGTCTTCAGCGTGCCGGCCCACCCTTGGCTTTTCTCCGAGCACGACGCCGCTCTTCTCCACTTCCGCCGTTACACCCGGTCGGCACTTCGCTGTCTGATGGAGGAAAGCGGACTCCAGATCGAGCGGCTCTCGTACTGGAATACGGCACTTTTCCCCGTCGTCTGCCTCCGCCGACTACTCGCCCGCCGGCGGGCTGGGGCCCAGGCGGATTCGGATGTCAGACCGGTCCCATGGCTGGTCAACGAGACCCTTGCGTCGATCTTGACTACTGAGGCCACGATCCTGCGCCATGTTTCGCTGCCCTGGGGCGTGTCACTCGTCGGTACGGCGCATCGGGCGTGAGCCCGACTCCGGACAACGGTCAATAGCCTGGTCGGCCGAGTCGGCGAGCGCAGGTGTCATGTCCAAGGGAGTATCGGCACGCCGAATCACCACGGCGAGAGAGTCGCAGTACCATGTACGCCAGCGCCCGTCTCGCACAAGCTCGTGTGGCAACGGCGCATTTCGCGGTAAGAGCAGGAGAGAGATGTCCCACTTGGCCAAGAGCTCCCGCCACCCTGGACTCATCCGGGTGATCTTCGAGTACTCCCGAAACAACTCCACACCGAAGAAGTCCGTTCCCCCATCGATGAAGATCTTTTGCTCCGGCCAGGCGTAATCGACGTAGCCGCCCCAGGCAAACTCGGTGAATAAGTGCCCCTGGAGATGGGCAACTCTGGCCTGCTGGACCGCGGTGACCGGAAAGACGGTGGCATCGAACCGGTCGTCGATGAGCTTCAGTGAGCCCAACAGCCCGTGGCTGAGCGCGAGGGCCAGCATCAAGAGCGTCGTCGGAACTGTCCAGATGAGGGTGGTGGCCGCCCTGGCGGTGATCTCGAAGCGCCCGCGCACGCCTCTCGGGTCGGGCAGTCGGCGCCACGCCTCGTCCATGTGAAGGGCCACCAAGGGGAGTGCCGTCAGGCCGAACAGCGACATGTTGCGCACCGCAATCAGGGATAAGGCCGTTCCCGCGCAGATCACCAGCAGGCGGGGGAGCGACGGGCGATTCCCCTTGGCGCTCAGCGCCATGATGCAGATGAGCAGCGCCCCCAGGAATAGCTTCGGTCCGACCTCGTGGAAGTCGGGCGAAGTGAATTCTGCCGTATTGTCGAACACGTACTGCTGGCTTAGGAACTCGAATAAGTGCCGATGCAAGCCTATCCCATGTGGATTGAGCAGGGTGGCGCTGACCGCTGCCATTAGCGCCGTGGAGTAGTACCGCACACGAGCTGCCCACTTGGCCCTTGCGCATCCGAGGGCGAACTCGCCAATGCTGCCGGCCAGGTACAGCCCCGTTAGGATCCAGCCGTAAAGGAAGCCACCGTGGACGTTTGCCCAGACCGCAAAAAGGGCGGCGAATGGCAGGAAGGGCTTGTGGGGCTCCCGGTCTAGCAGCTCCAGGAGAAGCATCACGGCCACGAACGAAAAGAGATGGGGGCGTGCCAGCCAGTGCCCCGCGCCCACGAGCGCTGCCATGAGGGTGGTTAGGTAGGCCAGCAGTGGATCCACCCCGCGCCTGAGGAGGAATCTCGCCAGCAGGGCATAGGTGAGTCCCACCAGGAGCCCCGCCAACACTGCCACTCCCGGAAGTCCGCCGGCACGCTCGGCGAGGGAATAGAAGATCTGGCTGCCGTACTCGAACCCCACGAACGGGGCGCCGGGACGGGTGAAAGAAAACGGGTCGTGGCGGATGAGAGCTCCGTGATCCAGCATGTAGCGGCCATGTCGAAGATGGCGGGCCAGGTCCCCGTCCGAGTTGAGCAGCGGCTGCTGGAGGCCGATCGGCACCACGGCCGCCAGAATCACGAAAACCACGGCCGGGATGGATGGAGGGCCTGGCCGGAAAGCCTGTCGGAAGACCTGGGGCGTCATGGATTCCTGTCGCTGTTGGCCGGACACGGGGTGAGATCTGGCAGGTGGACTCAATTATCCGGTTTCCCGCCGACCTGGGCAAACATAGGCCTTTCTGGCCCACTTGCGGCGGGGGTGCCAGACCCGTACCATCACTACCTCACAGCAACAGGGAAGTGGCATTCCTGAGGGATTGTTTGGCCGTTTTGGGCGGTTTCGAGTTGCGCGGGCGCAACGTTCGTCTGCACCAATCCTGCAGCAGCGAGACTCTGGCCCGAGTCCTGAACGATGTCCCTCCCGAAGCCAATTCTGGCCGACGGTTGTGCGGGCCGAGCCTATCTGATAAAGCTTTCAAAGACAATAGCTTGTAGGGGAGCTGGAGGCACTTTACCAGCTGTGGAGTTGAACCTGAGCTTGCTTTGGGACCATGCCTATACCCCCCGTGTGGGCATGCCTTTTGCCCGGTGTCATGCGCATTACCACTCCTTAGCGCAATGTCTGTTACCGGCCTGTGTCCGGCTCGGGTTTACGGCGGATCCTCACCCCTGAGGTCTGCCCGTCCGGGGTGATCCTGGCTCTCTGGGCTAGGTCCCCACAGTCAGTACCACCCTATCCGTGGTTGGAGGAACAACGTATGGTGAACCTCGCGAAGGCTTTCTGGAACGACGAGTCGGGGCAGGGTCTGGCGGAGTATGCCCTGCTGCTCGGTCTCATCGTGGTTGGTGTGGTCCTCATCATCAAGGGAATGGGCGCCCACATCAAGAACATCTTCGGTAAGGCGAACAACTCGCTGAATTCCGCGGATACCCCCTAACCTTCGCGGGGTTCCGGGTTGGGCGAGGTTGCCAGAGGAATTCCGCGCTCAGGCCCCCTGGCTAGTGTGGTCCAGGCAGCCCGGAGGGGGCAGGCGTGATTCAGACCGTGGCGGACGTGGTGATCACGATGTTCCTCTGTGCGGCAGCGTGGTGGGATATCACCAGCCGCCGCGTTCCGAACCAGCTGACCCTTGCGGGACTCGCGGCGGCGGTGCTGCTGCGAGCCCCGCTTGGTTTGGAGGCCTGCCTACGGGGTCTCGAGGGGTTCGGGGTGGCACTCGGAGTTGCCCTCCTCTTCTATGCCCTCGGGGCGGTCGGGGGGGGCGACGCCAAGCTCCTGGCCGTGGCGGGAGCGTTCTTGGGAGTTAATGCGCTCCCCGGCGCTTTGGCGTACATTGTGCTATTGGGGGCGGCCTTGGCCGTGGTCATGATGGCCAGGAAGCGCCTCCTCGTCTTGCTTTTCATCAATACGTTGGAGCTGTTCCGGACCCGGCGCATGCTCGCGCGCGAGGGCGAAGTGCGGACGCTGGATTCTCCCGGCGCCCTGACGATCCCGTACGCCGTCCCGATCGCTGTCGGGACCCTCATGTGGTGGTTCGGACAAGGAGTCCGGTTATGAGACCTAGGAGGGGGAAAGGTGGCCGGGGTCGTCGAGGCCAAGCCCTGGCGGAATTCGCCTTGATCATGCCCCTGCTATTCCTGCTCATCGCAGGCATCATCGAGTTTGGCCGCGGGTGGAACATCAAGCAGGCGGTGACCGATGCCGCCCGGGAGGGAGCCCGGTATACCGTCGTACAGGATCCCGCTGGGGCGGCGCTGAGCATGACGGATGTCGAGGACAAGATTAAGGAGCGCCTCGCGCTCGCGAGCATCCCGACCACGGATCCACCCACGACGATCTCCATTACCCCTGCTGGGTTCTTTAAGTGTGGCGCCGGGGGCGCCGGTGAGCCGATGACCGTGCTGGTCTCGACCACGCACCGAATGGGCTTTGTGGGCGCGCTGCTGGGATGGGCCGGTGGGAGCAGCACAATCACCATCTCCTCCACGTCAACTATGCGGAACGAGTGTACATGACCGTGCTGGTCTCCACCACGCACGGCATGGGCTTTGTGGGCGCCATGCTGGGATGGACCGGTGGGAGCAGCACGATCACCATCTCCTCCACGTCAACTATGCGGAACGAGTGTTGATTCCTATGCGAAAAGCGCGTCCTTGGCTGATGCTGGTCCTCGCCCTCTCGTCCGGTGGGCTGGCCGCGGTACTCGCCCTGCGTTATCTGCGCGAGCAGGCGACGCCGCTGATGGCGGCGGAGCCGAAGAAAGTCAACGTCGTGCTGGCCGCACGGAGTCTGCCGATCGGCTCGGTCATTACCGAACAAGACGTCAAGATCGTGGGCTGGCCGGGCGCTGCGGTCCCCGGTGGCTACATCGGTTCGATTGCCGACGCCCTTGGCCGCGGGGTCATCACCTCAGTGGCCGAAAACGAGCCCCTGCTGGCCGCAAAGGTCTCGACCAAGGATGCCGGCGGTGGGTTGCCGATCATCATCAAGGATGGAATGCGGGCGATGAGCGTCCGGGTGGACGAGGTCATCGGCGTCGCCGGCTTCGTCGGTCCTGGAACCCACGTCGACGTGATGCTCACACTCGATAAGGGCGACACTCGTTCGCAATCCAGTACCCGCACCATTCTCCAGAATGTGCAGGTCCTGGCGGCGGGTCAGCAGGTTCAGCGCGACAAGGATGGAAAGCCGCAGACTGTCAGCGTCGTCACGCTCCTCGTGACGCTCGAGGACGCCGAGCTTCTGGTATTGGCGGGCAAGGAAGGACGCATCCAGCTTGCCCTTCGGAACACGCTGGACACCCTGTCGGTCGCGACCGCCGGCGCGAAAGCGGACCAGCTCACTCCGGGCGGAGCGCCCCCGCGCGCCCCACGATCTCCCTCCCGCAACCGGGTCGTGCCCGAGGTTGCGCCCAGAGTGGACCACACGGTCATTGAAGGATACCGTGGCGGTGAGCGCACGCTGACGACGTTCCAGAAGCCCTGACCCTTACTCCGGGAGATTCGTGAGCACCCATCGGCGCGGCCTGATCCCTGTCCTGTCTCTCCGGCGCCTCGTGGGATGCGCCGCCCTGCTCGGGGTTCTGAGCGTCCAGACCGCCGCGGCGCAGCGCGTGGTGCGCGCCCCGGAACAGGTCGTCTCGGTGTCGAAGGGGGCCTCGGCCCTGCTGGTCAACACCACGGCGATCCAGCGGTTCTCCATCGGCGATCCAACGGTCGCCGAGGCCGTCGTCGTCTCGCCCACCGAGGTCCTGATCAACGGGAAGGCGCTGGGTACCACCAGTCTCTTCCTGTGGGACAACGCGGGCGCCATCAAGCTCTACTCCATCGAGGTCACCGCGGACGCGGCAGGTATGGAGCGCTACCTGGCCTCCGTGCTCGAGGGCGAGCACGTGGACGTTGTGGCGAGCGGAAACGTCGTGACCCTCTCCGGCACGGTCCGGGACGCCAGCGTGGCCAACCGCGCGGTGGAGATCGCCAAGGGCTCGGGTGCCACCATCGTGGACAACCTGACCACTCCCGAAGCCGTCCAGGTGATGCTGAACGTGCGGTTCGCGGAAGTGAACAAGAGCGTACTCAAGCAGTTCCGCTCCCAGATCGCGACGCTCAACCCTCACAAACTGGACGACAACGGTAACTGGCAGGGTGCCAGCAACACTGTCCCCCCCGGTAATACCGGTGCGGGCGGATTCTCCGATGGCATCGTCGATGTCGGCCTGTTCAATGCCAATGCCAGCATCGAGCTCCTGATTCGGGCGCTACAGTCGAAGGGCGACTTCCGGAGCCTCGCCGAGCCGAACCTCATCACCTTGCCTGGCAAGGAGGCGAGCTTCCTGGCCGGCGGCGAGTTCCCCTATCCAGCCGTGCAGGGCGGCGGCGGCTCCGGCTCGGTGTCGATCGTCTTCAAGGAGTTCGGCATCCGGCTCAAGTTCCTCCCGACCATCACCCGGAACGGAAGCATCCGGCTCAAGGTCATGCCGGAAGTCTCCTCGCTCGACTTCTCGAACCCGCTGGTCTTCGGGGGCTTCACCATCCCGAGCATTCTGTCTCGCCGGGCCGAGACCGAGGTCGAGATGAAGAATGGGCAGTATCTGGCCATTGCCGGGCTGATGGACAACACACTAACTGATAACGCTACTAAGATTCCGATCCTGGGGGATCTCCCGATCCTGGGACAATTCTTCCGTTCCAAGGACGCTCGGCAGAACCGCACCGAGCTCCTGGTGCTGGTCTCGCCCAAGCTGGTATTGCCGAGCGACACTCCGGCGCCGCTGCCGACCGGCGAGCCCCAGACCTGGCGCTGGAGCGGGTCTATGAAGATGCGGGCATCGGTGGACACGAATTCCACGAAGTGACGCTATTGGGATCACGAAGTGACGCTACTGGGATGTTGTAGTCGACGATTCGGAGGCGGTATGAGTCGCACTATTGCACGCAGAGACCGGCGCGGCGTCGCACTCGTGATCATGGCGGTGATGATCATCATGACGCTCGGGATGGCGGCCCTCGCCATCGACTACGGAATGATCAAGTCGTCTCAGACCGAGGCGCAGCGGGCGGTGGACGCCTCGGCCCTGGCCGGCGCGAGTGCCTTCCAGATCTCGGACCCGGCCGTCGACAAGAATGCGCTTGCCATCACGCGGGCGAAGGAATTTGCCCGGAAGCACACCGTGCACAATGTCTTGATCACGGACCCAGAGGTCGACGTTCATCCCGACGCGACGGTCGACACGGTCGGTGTAGTTTGGGCGCGGTCCGGTCTCAGGCTCTGGTTCGCGAACATCTTCGGTTCCAGCACGATGGGAATCACCGCGCACGCGACGGCTCAGGCCAGCGAATCTGGCAACGCGAACTGCCTCAAGCCGGTCGCGCTGCCCGACATGTGGAACAACGTCAACAACGTGACGTCGGCGAACTCAGGACCAGGGACGCAGCTTGAAGATAAGAACGGCAATCACGTCTGGGATGCCCCGGACCTGAACGGTAACGGCATAGTCGACCCGGGCGAATTTGAGCCGTGGACGTTCAACACTGGGGACGTCTACGATCCCCCGACCACCGGCTACGGCACTACGTTTCGTGATGGGTACACTGCTCCGGTTAAGGATTACGGCAGGCAGGTTCTCCTGCAAACCTTCGATCAGAGTCCAAGCGGCGACAGACTCGTCTCGTCGTATTTTCGAACCTGGCAGGACAACGCCAACACGGGGGGTGTGGATTCCCTCGCGGCAGGCATCAGGGGCGAGCGCTGCATCGAGGCCTCGGTCGGTACCCCGTACACTCAGGCCAATGGCGCCAAGGAACCGCTGCAGCTCGCCTGGGAGTACATCATCAATCAAGATGCTTCGGCCCATTGGCAGGATACCCCGACCGCTACGGTAGTCGGCTCAACCTTTGGGACTAACTGGCTGACTCAGAGTCCTCGGGTAGTCGTCGTCGGCCTCTATCCTCCCGCTATGGCCAACTCCCCGAGCTCGAACCCGATTCAGTTTACGAACTTCGCCAAGATTTGGATTGACCAGCGACCCTGCTCGGCCACCTCGGGCGGGCTGGGGACCTGTAAGAACCCCATCACTGCCAGGTTCCTGGGGTATGTTGAGGGTGGCACTGGTGGTCCGACCACCGGCTCTCTCATCAAACGCCTCGTCCTCATTAAATAAGGAAGCTGGGCTATCGTGACATCTCCGGCTGTCCCACGGGCCGCACTGATCACTACCGATCCCGGGTTCGGGGATCTGGTGCGGCACGTGCTCACGGGCCCTGACCGGCCGCTAGCGATCGAACTGGAATTGACCGTACCGTTCAGCGAGTTCGGCGAACAACAGCTCCACGCGTTGCGGTCGGTAGTGCCCGAGGTCATCCTGTTGGATTTGGAGGACGCGCCCGACCTCGGGCTCAAGTTCGCCCAGTTCATGCTCGACCAGAACCCGGCTCAGCTTTTCGTTGCCACGGGGCCGGTTCTATCGAGCGAGCACCTGCTCGCGGCCATGCGGGCTGGAGTCTCCGAGTATCTGCCGAAGCCCGTGGCGCCGGAGGACCTCCGGGCCGCGGCTACACGGGTCGCCGGAAAGCTCAGGAAACCGGGTGCCGACCAGCAGCGAGCTCCCGGACGGATCCTCGCCTTTTTTAGTCCCAAGGGCGGGGGAGGCTCTACTACGCTCGCCACCAATCTGGCGATCGTGGTCCATAAGACGACGCACAAGCGCACCCTCCTCGTCGATCTGGACCTGGAGATGGGGGAGAGCGCGCTGGTTCTCGGGGTGCAGCCACGGTTCAACTTCGTGGACTTCGTGGAAAATTTCCGCCGGATGGACGCCGGCCTGCTGGCCTCGTACATCGAGCGGCACGATTCCGGCGTCCATCTGCTCTCCGCACCGTTTCAGCCGGAGAAGGCGGAGACCGTTACGGCCGATCAGATCCGCCGCATCCTGGCGTTTCTCCGGCAGCACTACGACTACATCATCGTGGATACGCCCAGGTCGTTCGCCCCGCCCATCCTGGCGGTGTTCGAGCAGGCGGATCTGGTCTTTATCGTGAGCACGGTGGATCTACCGTCGCTGCGGAACATCCAGCGCGGCTTTCCCTTGCTCAAGCGGGTGCTGCCCCGAGGCGAGGAGCAGGTCCGACTGGTGCTCAACCGCTACAATCCTGATGACGCGATCTCGCCCGCGGATGTGGAGCGGAGTCTCGGACTCAAGGTTTACTGGAAGATCAGCAACGACTACGAAGCGGTAATGGGGTCGGTGAACTCGGGCAAGCCGATCGTGCTCAACGGCGGGTCGTCGTACGTCCGGGACATCAAAGGATTGTCGGCCGCACTGACCGGGGTGGCTGAGGCCAAGGTCGCCCGTGGCCCTCTCGGCAGACTCACAGCGTCGGTCGGCAAAGTCTTCGGACGCAACAAGGGGCAAGGAGGAAAGTAGGCCATGGCCAATCACGGCGCAGTGACACCGGGGGGTGGGGGAGCCAACGGGCAGCGCGCGCTGATGCCCTGGGAGCGCGCCAAGGCCGCGGCCGACGCGGCCGGCTCCAATGGGTCGAGCGGTGGCATGCTCAGCGACGCTGCCAACCTGCACGCGCTGCAGCAGGTCAAAGGCCGGATCCACCGGAAGCTGCTGGAACGACTCAACCTCTCCAACCTCGACCGGCTGGACCGCGGGCAGGTCGCCGAGGCGATCCGCAAGGTGGTGCACGACCTGATCACTCAGGAGTCGCTGCCGCTGAACTTCGAGGAGCGGGACCTGGTGGTGAACCAGGTGCTGGATGAGATCTTCGGGTTGGGACCGCTGGAGCCGCTGATCCAGGATCCCGAGGTCTCCGACATCCTGGTGAATACCTACAAGCAGGTCTTCATCGAGCGGCACGGCCGGCTGGAACGGACCGACGTCATCTTCCAAGACGACCGCCACCTGCTCCAGGTGATCGACCGCATCGTCTCGGCCGTGGGCCGCCGGATCGACGACTCCTCGCCGATGGTGGACGCCCGCCTGCCTGACGGCTCCCGTGTCAATGCCATTATCAAGCCGCTCGCGCTGGACGGGCCTCACCTCTCGATCCGTAAGTTCAAGCGCGACGCGCTCTCCGGCGAGGACCTGTTGCGCACCGAGAGCCTGACCGAGCCGATGCTCGAGCTGCTCAAGTGCGTGGTCAAAGCGCGGCTCAATGTGCTCATCTCGGGCGGCACTGGCGCTGGCAAGACGACGCTGCTCAATATCATGTCGTCCTACATCCCGCCTAACGAGCGGGTCCTCACCATCGAGGACTCGGCCGAGCTCCAGCTCAAGCAACCTCATGTGGTACGGCTGGAGACCCGGCCGGCCAACATCGAGGGCTCGGGAGAGGTGCCGCAGCGGCTCCTCCTGGTCAACGCCCTCCGTATGCGGCCCGACCGGATCATCATGGGTGAGTGCCGCGGAGCCGAAGCGATCGACATGCTGCAGGCGATGAACACCGGCCATGACGGATCGATCACCACGCTGCACGCCAACACCCCGCGCGATGCGTTGAGCCGCCTGGAGACCATGATCTCCATGGCAAACCTCGACCTGCCGGAGCGGGCCATGCGGCAGCAGATCGCCAGCGCGATCAACGTGGTGATCCAGGTGAGCCGTATGTCGGACGGCACCCGGAAGATCATGCAGCTTTCGGAGATCGTCGGCATGGAAGGTGACATCATCACCATGCAGGACATCTTCGTATATGAACGCGAGGGGATCGGTCCCGATGAAAAGGTGTTGGGGCACTTCCGCGCCACCGGTATTCGGCCGCGCTTCTCTGAGCGGCTCAAGGCGTTCGGCATCGATCTCTCGAGCTTGCTCTTCTCCAATCTCAGTTCGCCCGAAGCGGCGCGCGGAGGAGCCCAGCGATGGTAGGGATTCCCAACAACATCTGGATCCCGGCCTTCGTCGCCTTCATCGCGGTGGCGCTGGGTACGGTTTCCATCGCGCTCTTATGGGAATGGGCTCAGGAGCAGCGGCGGAAGACCAAGATGGTGGGGGAGCTGCGCTCGCTGGCCAACGAGAACTTCGAGAGCGGCTCCGGGCGCCCGATCTTCCGGTCGGCAATTCTCGATTCTCCCTGGCTCCGGCCGCTCGCTGCCCGGATGCCGGCTCTGCAGGACGCCGAGCTGATGCTCCAGCAGGCCCATCTGTCATGGACCCTGCAGACGCTGATTATTATCTCGATCGGACTCTCGGTGGCGCTGGGGTTCTCGATCCTGATCCTCACCCAGTCATTCTTGATCGCCATTCCGGTCGCCGTGCTGGGTGCGCTGATGCCGACGCTGTATGCGCGCTTCCGCCGAGACCGGCGGCTTAGCCAATTCGAGGAAATGCTGCCGGAGTCGATCGACCTAGTGGGCCGGGCTCTACGGGCGGGGCACCCGCTTTCCTCCGGCTTCAAGATGGCCGCGGATGACGGCGCCGAACCGGTGGCGAGCGAGTTCCGCCGAGTGTTCGAAGAGCAGCGGTTCGGGCTGCCGGTGCAGGACTCATTGCTGGGCATGGCCGACCGGGTGAACATCGTGGACGTCCGCATCCTGGTGACTGCCATCCTCATCCAGCGCGAGGTCGGCGGCAACCTGGCCGAGATCCTGGACAATCTGGCGGCCGTGATCCGAGCGCGCTTCACCATTCGTCGCCAGATCAAGGTGTATACGGCTCAGGGCCGAATGACGGGCTACCTGCTCTCGTTGCTGCCCTTTTTCCTTTTCGGCATTCTGTACTGGATTGCCCCGGAATACATGATCGTCCTGTTCACCGACCCGATCGGAAAGGTGCTCGTGGCGACGGCCCTGAGCATGCAGCTCGCCGGATTTTTCTGGATCCGGAAGATCGTCAACATCGAAATCTGAGGCGCACCCATGCTGGCGTTGATCGCGGTGCTGACCGCGTTTGCGGTCGTTTCGCTGTTGCTGCTGCTGGGGCAGGTCGCCCCCGGCCGGGGAACTCTGTCCACCCAGCTCGACGAGCTGCAGTCGATCGGCGGCCCCGAGGAGACCCTGGCCCGCCGCCGCCGGCAGGCACGGTCGGACCGCCTCAAGGCGGTGCTTCAGGCGTTCGGCGAGCGGATGGAAAGCGGACGCAAGGACACCAGTCAGGTGCGACTGTTCCTGCTTCAGGCTGGCTATCCGGAACATAATGCGGTCGCCATCTACTGGGCCTCGCGCGTTACGCTGGCCGCCTCGTTCACGGTCGGAGCGCTGCTGCTTCTTCCGCTCGCAGGCGTGTCTGCGGTTCAGACCATGCTGGGGGTGCTGTGGCTCGGCGCCATGGGATGGGTCTTCCCCGTGTTCTACGTCCGAAGCCGCCTCAAGTCCCGCCAGAAGGAGATCCAGAAGGCGATGCCGGACATGCTGGACATGCTGGTGGTCTGCGTCGAGGCGGGGCTGGGCCTCAACCAGGCGCTGGTCCGGGTGGCCGATGAGATCGACCATGTAAGCCTGGTCATGAGCGAGCAGCTCGCCCTGGTGAATCTGGAGATGCGGGCCGGCACCCCCCGCGACGAGGCCCTCAAGAACCTGGCGGAGCGTACCGGACTGCCTGACATCAAGTCCCTGGTGGGCATGCTGATCCAGACGGACCGCTTCGGCACGTCGGTTGCCGACGCACTTCGAGTCCACTCCGAAACCATGCGCACCAAGCGCCGGCAACGGGCCGAGGAGGCGGCGGCCAAGACGACCATCAAGCTGGTCTTCCCGCTGGTGCTCTTCGTCTTCCCGGCAATGTTCGTTGTGGTATTGGGGCCGTCGGTCATCGCTCTGTACAGGATGTTCGTCAACCTTCAATGAGGCTGGTGCAGGTCATCAATGCGGACCGGGGAGTCGAGCTGGGTCGCCGGATCGCGCTGGCTGACCACTGGCTTTCCCGGCTCCGCGGCCTGCTGGGGCGGCCCGAGCCCCAGCCGGGCGAAGGCCTGCTCCTGGTGCCCTGCCGGTCGGTGCACATGATGGGCATGCGTTATCCGATCGACGTCGCGTTCCTGGATTCAGATCGGCGGGTGCTGTCGATTCATTGCGGGCTTCGTCCCGGGCCGCGCACCGCCGGAATCCGTGGCGCCCGCTACGCGCTCGAGCTTCCCAGTGGTACGCTGGACGCCACCGGAACCGTTCCCGGTAACCGACTCAACTGGCAGGAGAGCACGCTATGAGCGCCGTCCCGGCTATCCCGCACCTCGACGAGGAGCCTGCACCTGGCCGCCCCGACGCCCCGAGGACACCCGAGAAGCTGGAGGAGCTCGGCCTGGCCCCCGATGCGGTGCGCGACCTCCTGCTCAAGGCGCTCTATGTGCAGGGCAGCCGGACCGGCCAGGAGCTGGCGGAGTACGTCTGCCTTCCGTTCGGCCTGGCGGACGAGGAGCTGTTGACCCTCCAGCAGCGCCGCTTCGTCGAGGTACGCGGCACCATCGGCCCCAACCGGGCGAGCTACCGGTTCGACCTGGTCGCCGACGGACGGGCCCGCGCCAAGGACGCCCTGGAAGCGAGCCAGTACGTAGGACCGATCCCGGTGCCGCTCGCCCAGTACCGCGCATGGATCGAGGCCCAATCGATCCGCCACGCCCACGTGACCCAGCAGGTGATGCGGGACGGCTGCGACCACCTGGTGTTGGACGAGGAGCTGTTCGACATGCTGGGCCCCGCGGTCAACTCGTCCAAGTCGATCTTCCTGTACGGCCATCCGGGCAACGGCAAGACCGCGATCGCCGAGGCGATCTCCCAGATGCTGGGCGGGTCACTCTACATTCCTTATGCGGTGGACATCGACGGTCAGATCATGACCGTCTTCGACGGCGTGCATCACGAGGAGATCGAACCGGAGGGCGGCCGCTCCGACGACCAGGGTATCTGGCTCCGCACCGGCTCCAGCTTCGACCGCCGCTACGCCTTGATCAAGCGCCCCGTGGTGGTCACCGGCGGCGAGCTCTCCATGGAGCAGCTCGATCTCCAGTACGATCCGTTCACCAAGCTCTACCAGGCGCCGTTCCAGGTGAAGGCCAACGGCGGCGTGCTCATCGTGGACGACTTCGGCCGCCAGCGGGTGCCCCCGCGCGACCTGCTCAACCGCTGGATCGTCCCGCTCGAGAAGCGGACCGACTTCCTGACCCTGCACACCGGGGCCAAGTTCCCCATTCCGTTCGACTGTCTGCTGATCTTCGCCACCAACCTCGACCCGGCCGACCTGGTGGAGGAGGCGTTCCTTCGGCGGATCCACTACAAGATCCCGGTGAACGACCCCTCCAAGGAAGGCTACGAGGAGATCTTCCGGCGCTGCTGCGAAGGCTACGCCATCGATTTCGACCCGGCCGCGCTGGCCCAGATCGACCGTGACTGGTACCAGGGGATGAACATCCCGGCGCGCGCGTGCCATCCGCGGGACATCCTCTCCCACGTGTGCGACATCGCCAAGTACCGGGAGACCACGCCTCGGCTCACCCGCGATCTGGTGGACATGGCGTGCCGCTCCTACTTCCTCAGCAACCCGCAGGACCACTGACGCTATGCCCGACCTGAAGTCCGAAATGACGCCGGAGCAGCGGATCAGGCACGAGTTCGAGCGGGGCATCCTCAACCGGGTCGAGACCGTGGAGCGGGAAAACCGCCGGCTCCGGCGTCTCTGGGTGTCCTCGCTCATCAGCATCGCCGTGCTGCTCGGCCTGGCCAGCGCCCTGGTGATCGTCTCCGCCCGCCACGGCTTGCCCGGCACGGTGGCAGATGTGATCGAGTCCCGCCAGTTTCTCCTCCGCGACGCGGACGGCATGGTGCGCGGCGCCTGGGGCACGTTGCCCGACGGTACCATGCGACTCTCGCTCCAGGCCCCCGGCAGCAAGGCCGGGGTGACCCTCACCGCGCTCAAGAGCGGTGCCTCGGGCCTCACCTTCAGCGATAGCTCGGGCCGCTCGCGCGGAGTCTTCGGCATCCTGCCGGACGAAACCCTGAGCCTCACCTTCGGCGACCGCACCGGGATGACCCGCACCTCGCTCGGCTTGAACCCCGAGGGTTCGGCGACGCTGGTCTTCGCCGACCGGACCGGGGCCATGCGCGCGGGAATGGGCGTGGACTCCCGCGGCGCCGGTACCTTCACCGTGGTGGACCGGCCGGGTGCGCAGTCGTCGGCGACGCAATCGGAGCCGGACGACTCCGCCCCGCCCGACACGGCTCCCGCGGCCCCTGCCCCCAAGGCTCCCGCCAAGCGGCGGTAAGACCGCCCGCCATGCGTATCCTCGTCACCGGCGGTGCCGGCTTCATCGGATCCCACCTCTGCGAGCGCCTGCTCAACGAGGGGCACGAGGTCCTCTGCCTCGACAACTTCTTCACCGGGCGGCGGGAGAACGTCGACCACCTGCTGGAGCGGTCCGAGTTCAAGCTGATGCGGCAGGACGTGACCGAGCCGATCTACGTGCCGGTCGACCAGATCTACAACCTGGCCTGCCCCGCCTCCCCGGTGCACTACCAGTACAACCCGGTCAAGACGGTCAAGTCGAACGTGATGGGCGCCATCAACATGCTGGTGCTGGCCAAGCGGGTCGGCGCCCGGATCCTGCAGGCGTCCACCTCGGAGATCTACGGCGATCCCACCATCCATCCGCAGCCGGAGACCTACTGGGGCAACGTGAACCCGATCGGCCCGCGCTCCTGCTACGACGAAGGCAAGCGCGTGGCCGAGACGCTGTTCATGGACTATCATCGGGAGGACGGGGTGGACATCCGCATCGCGCGGATCTTCAACACCTACGGTCCCCGGATGGCCGAGGCGGATGGGCGGGTGGTCTCCAACTTCATCGTCCAGGCGCTCCGGGGCGAGCCGCTCACGCTTTATGGCGATGGCTCCCAGACCCGCTCCTTCTGCTATGTGGACGAGCTGGTGGACGGGCTGATGCGGCTGATGGCCGCGGAGAAGCGGAATCAGCCGGTCAACCTGGGCAATCCGGTGGAGTTCACCATCCGGGAGCTGGCCGAGGAGGTGGCCAAGGTGGTGGGGAAGGAAGTGAAGATCGTCTCCAAGCCGCTGCCCCAGGACGACCCGACCCAGCGTCAGCCGGACATCACCCGCGCCCGCGAGTGGCTCGGCTGGGAGCCCAAGATCCACCTGGTGGAGGGGCTGGGGCGGACGGTGGAGTTCTTCAGGAAACGTCCGCCGAGGGAGACGGGGGCGGGAACCAGGGCTGTCGGCTCACGGGGGGCGGAAAGCACTACCGACTAGACCGGATCCGCTGACAGGAGCGGAACTGCCATCCCGAGTCCCGAGCCCCAATTGCTGCGCTGGGGGCGTGACAGGGCGCCGATCGGGATGACAGCAGGGGCGGGCGACGGGGATCACAGCCCCGGCGGCCGCCCCTCGTCTATGTTCCTGGGGAGCAGCAGGTTGGCCGACCGAACGCGAACCGAGGATCTCCCATGACGCCACGTCGTGCCCTCTCCCGGCTCCTCCTCCCGGCGCTCCTCATCGCCGGCTCGGTGTCGAACTGCGCCAGGAACCCGGTGACCGGGAAGAACGAGCTGTCGCTGGTTTCCGAGTCGCAGGAGATCGAGATGGGCAAGCAGGCCTCCCAGGAAGTGGCCCAGACCATCGGGATCTACCAGAATCCGCAGCTCGAGGCGTATGTCTCGGGGATCGGAAAGCGGATCGCGGCCGCCTCCGAGCGGCCCAACTTGCCGTGGGAGTTCCACGTGGTAAACGACGCCTCGGTCAACGCCTTCGCGCTGCCGGGCGGGTTCATCTACGTCACCCGCGGCCTGCTGGGCTACGTGACCAACGAGGCCGAGCTGGCCACGGTGGTGGGGCACGAGATCGGCCACGTGACCAACCGCCACTCGGTGCAGCAGATCAGCAAGGCCCAGGTGGCCCAGCTCGGCCTCGGCCTGGGGAGCATCCTCTCGCCCCAGGTGGCACAACTCGCCGGAGTGGCCAGCCAGGGGCTCCAGCTCCTCTTCCTCAAGTACAGCCGGGACTACGAGAACCAGGCCGACCTGGCCGGCTTCCGCTACGCGCTCAACCAGGGCTACGACGTCCGGCAGATGAGCAACATGTTCGAGACGCTGGACCGGGTGGGCCAGGCAAGCGGGGGCGGCAAGCTGCCGCAGTGGCTGGAGACGCACCCCGACCCGGAGAACCGGATCAAGGCGACCGAACAGCGGCTCGACACCCTGCACAAGGACCTGTCGAAGGCGATCGTGGGCCGAGATCAGTATCTCCAGCACGTGCAGAACCTGACGTTCGGGGAGGACCCGAGGCAGGGGTATTTCGTGGGCAACCGCTTCTATCATCCTGACCTGCGGTTCCAGCTCACCTTCCCGGAGGGCTGGCAGACCCAGAACGGCGCCAGCGCGGTGGTGGCCCAGAGCCCGGCCCAGGACGCGATGTTCCAGCTCGGCCTCGCGGGCAAAGCCTCGCCGCGGGAGGCGGCCCAGCAGTTCCTCTCACAGCAGGGAATCCAGGCCGGCCAAAGCTCGACCGCCAGCATCAACGGCCTGCCCGCTGCTACCAGCTACTTCCAGGCGCAGGACCAGCAGGGCGGGACGATCCAGGGTGTGGTGAGCTTCGTCTCCTACAACGGGACCACCTACGGACTGATGGGCTACACTGCGGGCGGCAAGCTCGGCACCTATGACCAGGCATTCCGCCAGTCGATCGGCAGCTTCTCGCAGCTGAGCGACCCGGCCGCGCTCAACGTGAAGCCCGCCAAGGTCGAGCTGGTCAAGCTGCCGCGGCAGATGACGCTGGAGCAGTTCAATGCGCAGTACCCGTCCACGATCCCCATCGAGCAGCTCGCGATCATCAATGAGATCGCGGAGCCGGCGTCGAGCATCCCCGCGGGGACGACGGTGAAGCGGGTGGTGGGAGGGATGGGGCCGAAGGGCGAGAATCAGGCGGTGGGGCAGTAGGCGGGAAGGTCGGTAAGACGGTAAGGACGGGAAGGTTCGGAAGGGAAAGGCTCGGATGCCTTCCCGGTTTTCCGGTCTCGCGCTGCTGTCATACCGCAGCTACGGCGGTCCCAGTAAGGTGAGGCAAGGTGAGGCAGGGTGAGGCAGGGGAAAAGATGCTGGGGGAACCCTGCCTCACCCTGCCTCACCTTGCCGTCCTTGCCCCACCCTCCTCAATCCGGCAGCCTCAACAGCAACCTCCCCCCGCCCCCCGCCGGCACCACCTGGGCGAAGATCATCAGCAGCACATCGTCTTTGAGGTCCGGCGCGCAGTCGGGGGGGACGAGGCCACGGACTTCGACGGTGGTATCCTGGGCCGCGAGGATCCAAACGCCCACGCGACGGCCGGCGAGCAGGCCCGGCGCGCTGGCGCACCAGCCGGCGACACGGATCCGGTGGCCCAGCAGGGTGTCGCTGTCCAGCACCTCGCGAAGGCCGACGATGGGGGCCTGCTCCCGGCGGAGGATGGCACCTTGGAGCGGGCTCGGCTCGGCAAGGCGGGGGCGGCTGGCGCAGGCGAACGCTACGCAGGCGAACGCAGCCAGCAGCAGGGTGGCAGCGGGGGAGGAGGTACGCACCCGGGTCCGAACTAGGAGACCCGTCGCGTCTTCCGCTTCATGAAGTCCATCAGGATGAACTGGCCCAGCGTCATCGTGTTGGTGAAGTAAGCCTTGCCTTTGCAGATCGAGGCGACCTGCTTGACGAACTCCACCAGACTCCGGTCCCGGGCGAGCATGAAGGTGTTGATCATGATGCCGTTGCGGCGGCAATTGGCCACTTCGCGGTAGGTGGCCTGGAGGATCTGCGGGTCGAGCCCCATCGAGTTCACGTAGATCCGCCCGTCCGGCATGGTGAGCGCCGACGGCTTCCCGTCGGTGATCATGATGATCTGCCGCATGTCCTTCTTCTGCGCCTGCAGGATACGCCGGGCCAGCTTGAGCCCCTCGGCTGTGTTGGTGTGATAGGGTCCCACCTGCGCCGTGGCCAGCGCGCTCAACGGAATCTCCTCGGCCGAGTCGTGGAAGAGCACCACGCGGAGACTGTCGCCGGGGTACTGGGTGCGGATCAGGTGGGTGAGCGCCAGCGCCACCTTCTTGGCCGGGGTGAAGCGGTCCTCGCCGTAGAGGATCATCGAGTGCGAGCAGTCCAGCATCAGCACGGTAGCGGCGGAGGAGCGGTACTCCGACTGGCTCACCATCAGGTCGCTGTACTCGATGTTGATGGGCACGCCCAGCCCCTCGCGGGCGATGGCGTTGGTGAGAGTGGCGGGCACATCGAGGTTGAGCACGTCCCCGAATTCGTACTGCTTGCTCACCCCTTCGGCCTCGACTCCGGTGGCGAGGTAGGGCGTGTCGTGCGCGCCGAAGCTCGACTTGCCGACGCTGCCCAGCAGGTTCTTGAGGGTCTTGTAGCCGAGAAAGTCGATGCCTTTCTCGGTGAGATTGAACTGCACCTGCTGGGCGGCCGAGCGGGCCTGGCCGCCTGGGCCGAACATCGACTGGTAGCCCTGGGGCACCTGGGGTGCCTGGCCGACGTTGAGGTAGCCTTCGTCGATCAGCCGCTGGACGATCTTGTCGAGCAGCTCGCCGAGTTGCCCTTCGATGTCCTTGTCCTGGGCCGGGTCGCCGGTGGACTCGCCGCGGAGCACCTTGAGCATGTCGGGGGTGAGCTGCCCCGAGTCCATCAGCGCCTGGAGGATGGCCTGGCGCAGCGCGTCCAGCGACCGGTCGCCCTCGCCCATCTCGTCGTTCCAGAACGACGGCGAGCCCCCGGCGAACCCCGACTGGAGCAGGAAGTCGCTCAGCTGGTCGAGCAGCCCCTGCAGATTCACTGCGTCGGCGAGCTCGGGGTGGTATTTGGAATAGGTCGTGAAGCGCATGGCGGGGTGGCCTCCCGTCGAATTGATAATGAGGCTCGGGGGAGACGGGAAGGGCGGTGCGGTAAGGGCGGTAAAGACGGTAAGGGCGGGAAGGTTCGGGGAGGGTACCTCGAGGGCCACGCTGTCATCCCGAGGAACGTCAGCGACGAGGGATCTACTCCGCAGGATGGGACCCCGAAGCCGCCCGCCCACCCGGATATCCACTGCGCTTGTCGGGGAGGCGCGAGCAAGATCCCTCGTCGCTGACGCTCCTCGGGATGACAGCGCAGTGCTTCGGTCCACGGGATGACAGCACGGCCCTCGATGTAAGGCCCCCGAACCTTCCCGCCTTTACCGCCCTTCCCGTCCTTCCCGCTGCCGCCCTTCCGCGATCCAACCTGCCATCCCATCTTAGCCCCCATGCTCATCACCATCTCCCGCCAGTTCGGAGCCGGTGGATCGGAGGTCGCGGAGCGGGTAGCCGCGGCGCTCGGGTGGCGGCTGGTGGACAACGATCTGGTGGAGCAGGTGGCGCGTCGCGCGGGGCTGCCGCCGGAGGAGGTGGCGGAGCGGGAGGAGCGGGTGCCCAGGTTCACCGAGCGCCTGGCCCGTACCCTGGCCGCCGGCACCCCGGAGGTCTTCCCGCTGGTGGGCGAGGGACGGGTGGTGCCCCGGTGCCGGGAGCACGAGCTGGTGAAGATCACCGAAGCCGTGGTCGCCGAAATCGCGGCCGAGGGGCGGGTGGTGGTGGTCGGGCGCGCCACGGCCGCCGTGCTGGCCCGCCAGCGGGACGCCCTCCATGTGCGGCTGGTGGCGCCGAGAGCATTCCGCGCCGACAACGCCGCCCGCCGTCTGGGCATCACGCAGGCCCAGGCCTGTGCCATGATGGATGAGACCGACCGGATGCGGGCCCGATATCACCGCGAGTACTACCATCGGGATTGGAATGACCCCCTGCTGTATCACATGGTGATTAATACGGGAATGGTGGGGATCGCGCGGGCCGCTGAGATGGTCGAGCGGGCAGGGCGGTAAGGGCGGTAAGGTCGGTAAGGTTCGAACGTGGAAGGCCTGGATTCCTCCCCAACTTTTCGTCTCTCCCGCCCTTACCGCCCTTACCGCCTTTCTACTGAAACGAAATCCCCCCCTTCCCATACCCCGGCTCCCTCCGCTCCGGCTTCATCCTCGTGTACCCCAGCTCCTCGCTACGGCTGATGCGCTTCTGGGCGGCGAGACCTTCCAGCAGCAGCTCGCAGGCGGCGACGGCGCGGGGCTTGTCGGTCCGTGAGGTGAGGCCGAATTCCACCACGGTGTCGATCAGCCCGGGCACCACGCCGAAGCCCTGGTAGCAGAGCTCGGAGCGCTCGTCGCCCGGGACCTTGAGGGCGCCGCCGTGGTCGAACCAGGCGACGATCTTGCTCAGATCGGCGCCTCCCATCCGCTCCTCCAGCACCCGGCCGGCCGCGCGCCGGATGAGCTCGCGGGCGATGGCGTCGCCGCCCTGCAGCTCACCCTCGTACTCCAACTCCAGCTTGCCGGTGATCGAGGGCACCGCGGCGTAGACGTCGCTCACCCGGGGCACGATCCGCTCCTCTCCCAGGAGCGCCGTCCGCCGCTCGGCGTTGGAGACGGCGTTCTCCAGCACGCTGATCGGCAGCCGCTGGCTCACGCCCGAGCGCTTGTCCACCCGCTTGTCCTCCCGCGCCTCGAAGGCGACCCGCTCGATCAGCTCCAGCACGAAGTCGGGCACGTCGAGGGGATGCCCGCCACGCTGGGTCCACGCCTCCTGGGTGGTGATCTCCATGCCGAGCTGGACGGTGCGGGGATAATGGGTGATGACTTCGGAGCCGATCCGATCTTTCAGCGGGGTGATGATCTTGCCCCGCGCGGTGTAGTCCTCCGGATTGGCGGTAAAGGCGAGCAGCACGTCGAGCCGGAGGCGCACCGGGTAGCCTTTGATCTGGACGTCGCCCTCCTGCATGATGTTGAACAGGCCGACCTGGACCTTGCCGCTCAGGTCGGGCAGCTCGTTGATGGCGAAGACGGCCCGGTTGGCGCGGGGCAGCAGCCCGAAATGCATGGTGAGCTCGTCCGAGAGCAGGTGGCCGCCCCGGGCCGCCTTGATCGGATCGACGTCGCCGATGAGGTCGGCGATGGTGACGTCTGGCGTGGCCAGCTTCTCGACGTAGCGCTGCTCCCGGGTGAGCCAGCCGATCGGCGTGGCGTCACCGCACTCGGCCAGCAGCTCGCGGGCGTACTTGGAGATCGGGGAGAAAGGATCGTCGTTCACCTCGCTGCCCGCCACCACCGGGATGCGCTCGTCGAGCAGCGTGGTGAGCTCGCGGAGGATGCGGCTCTTGGCCTGGCCCCGGAGGCCCAGCAGGATGAAGTGATGCCGCGCCAGCAGCGCGTTCACGATCTGGGGCAGGATGGTGTCCTCGTAGCCCACGATGCCGGTGAAGAGCGGCGCACCCGAGGCGAGCCGCAGCAGCAGGTTGCTCCGGATCTCGTCGCGGACGGTGCGCCCGCGGAGCGGCGGCTCGGCCCAAGGACTGTTCTTCAGGTCACGTAAGGTGCGCGGCTCGGTCATATCGGCTCATCACTCGACTTCGAAGGCAAAGGTAGGTTCGTTACAAGACACGTAATGCCAACCACTTCTACGCCGCCCGCGGGCGGTTCGGCTTGACAAAGGTCATCCGCGGCTTACTTTGGCCCCATCAGGTCGGACGACGGCTTTGCCATTTCCAGCGGACCGTGTTGGCCCACTTAATCCATTCAGGAGCGACAATGAAGAAGACCCTTTTGATGGCGGCGGCCCTCGTCGTGCTCGCCGGGTGTGGCGAAAAGAAGCCTGCTGGCGCAGCGGGAGATACCACCGGCATGATGTCCTCCGATACTGGTATGGCAGGCGGCGGAATGGCGCACGACAGCGCGATGCCGATGTCCGACTCCACGATGGCCCGGGATACCACTAAGAAGTAAGCTCCCCTGGTCACCTGCTGGGCCGGGCCCCGGGCGCTTCGCCGGGGCCCGATTCTTATCCATCCAGCTCCTCCGCGCCGAACGGCAGGCCCACGACTTTGGCCCGCCGCCCGCCGGCCAGCACCACGTCGCCCGGGGTCACCTCCCGCCGCACGATGGCCAATCCCAGCATTCGGTCCTCCAGCGCGAGCGTGGAGCGCACCGTGCCCACCTCCTTCGTGTCGGTGGTGACGCTGCGGCCCTCCAGCGGCTCGGCCCCGGTCCAGCGGAGTCCCTTGAGCTCCCGGTTGGTGTGGCCCCGGAAATGGAGCCGGGCGACAGTCTCCTGACCGGTGTAGCAGCCCTTGGTGTAGGAGACGCCCCCGATCTCGTCGTAGCGCACCTCCTGGGGCAAGGTGCGCTCGTCGATCTCCGCCCCGAGCGCGGGCCAGCCGCCCAGCACTCGGGCCACTTCCAGATCGCGCTCGTCGCCCGGCACGGCGCACGCGGCAAGGAGCCGCGCGCTCAGCGCGTCCACCGCGGGCGCGAGCCCCACCGCGAGCCCGACGAACGGCGCCGACTCCGGCGCCAGGGCTACGGCCACCGGGCTCAGATCGCCGCCCACCTGGATCACCCGCCCGGCGCCCTCCGGCACCCCCGCACCTGACTTGGCCAGCACCTGGAAGCCGTGGCCTCCCAGGAGCCAAACTACGCGGGCCTGTCCGGTGAGGTCGGTAACCTGGGCCAGCCGGGGCGGCAGGGACCGTTGGAACAGCTCCCGCGCGGCCTCCCGCCCCTTGGGCGACACGATCAGCGTCAGGGCCTCGGGCTGGCGCACCACCCAGGTGTCGACCACGATCATGCCCTTGGGCGTGAGCAGCGCGCCGTAGACCAGGCTGTGGTCTCCCGGCTTCACCAGGTCGTTGGTGAGCAGGCCCTGGAGGCAGGCCAGCGCGCCCGGGCCGGTGATCCGGAAGACGGCCGACTCGGTGGCGACCACCCGGGCGCCGTGCCGCACGCTCTCCAGCCGCGCGCGATCGAGTGTGAGGTCCAGCTCAGCCATGGCGCCACGGCAGCTCGGCCGCCTCGTGACCCAGGAAATCGCGCCAGACCAGGTCCGCGCCGGCGATGGCGTCCTCCGGATGCGAGGTGCAGAGCATGGCGCACTGGAGACCGGCGGCGCGCGCGGCGGCCAGGCCCGGAAGGGAGTCTTCCACCACCACGATCCGCTTGGGCGCGAGGGACAGTGCCGCGCGCGCCCGGTTCAGCCCCTCGGGATCGGGCTTGCAGGCACTCACATCCTCGGCGGCTACGATCTCGGAGAAGTGGGGACGGAGGCCGGTGAGCTCGAGCACCAGCTCGATCTCGCGCCGGAGCGCGCCCGAGACGATGGCGAGCTGGAATCCGTCGAAGGCGGCGTTCTCGATGAACTCGGCCGCGCCCGGCACCAGCCGCATGTCGCCCCGGATGGCGCGCTCATAGCGGGCGTTCTTCCGCTCGATCGCCTCCTGCAGCGCGCCGTCGTCCACCGGACGTCCCAGCCGGCCAAAGCTGTAGCGGAAGCACTCGCGGTCATCGAAGCCGAGGTACTCGCGGGTGTAGGTCTCCCGGTCGAGCGCCTGCCCGTACTCCGCCAGCGTCGCGATGAGGGCATCGCAGTGCTGCGGCTCGTCGTCGATGATCACACCATTGAAATCGAAGATTATCCCTGCGGTCATACGACGAAGGTATAACGGAGTTGGGCTCACCCGTACATGCCCGCGCGGCGATAGCTCTCGTCCAGCAGCTCGACCGGGTGGGCCACCCGGATCGGCAGCCTCGCCGCCAGCACGCCGGCGCCGATCTGCATGAGGCAGCCCGGGTTTCCGGTGGCTACCACCTGGGGCATCGGCTCCGCCGCGGCGTAGCTCTCGATCTTCGTGTCCAGCACGGCGCGCGCCATGGCGGGCCGGAGCATGGCGTACACGCCGGCGCTGCCGCAGCAGCGGTCGGAGCCGGGGAGCAGGCGTAGACGGAGGCCGGGCACCGCACCGAGGACGGCGAGCGGTGCGTCCTGCACCCGCTGCGCGTGCTGCAGGTGGCAGGGCGCATCGTAGGCGACGTCGAGGTCGAGCGCGCCGCCGGGACGCGGGCCCGCCGCGGCGAGCAGCTCGGCGACATCGCGGACCTTGGCGCCGAACGCGGCCGCGGCCTCGGTGCCGAGGAGGTGGCCGTAGTCCTTGAGCAGCGCGCCACAGCCGGCGCTGTTCACCACGATGAAGTCGGCGGACTCGGCAAAGGCGCGAAGGTTCCCCATGGCAAGCGCCTGGGCGGCGGCGCGATCGCCGGCGTGCTCGTGCAACGCACCGCAGCAGACCTGGCCCGGGACCTCGCGGACGGTGTAGCCGTTGGCCTCGAGGGTGCGGCGGGTGGCGGCGTGGACGTGGGGGAAGAGGGTGTCCATCACGCAGCCGCGGAAGAGGGCGACGGTGGGAGTGCGCGCGGAGCTGTCATCCCGAGCCCATTCGCTGCGCTCACGCGGTCCGGATTCGCGGGCAAGATCCCTCGTCGCTGGCGCTCCTCGGGATGACAACGGGTGCTTCCGTCCTTCCCGTCCTTCCCGTCCTTCCCGCCGCCCTCCGCTCGCCGCCAGCATCCCCATTCCGAATCCCACCCTCCCGCCGCCAGCGAGCCACCCCGGCACCCCGCTCGCGCGGAACGCCCGCGCCAGGGTGAACAGCGGCCGCCAGAGCCATTCTCGCCGGAACACGCCCAGAACCACCTTCGCAAGCGGGGGCAGGCCGCGGGACGCGAAGAGCTGGGTCCGCGCCGCCTCGAGGCCGCGACCGTACCCAACGCCCGAGGGGCACACCGGCTCGCAGCCGCGGCAGCCGAGGCAGGCGTCGAGGTGCTGGGCCAGCGCGTCGTCGGCGGGACCGATCTCGCCCCGCTCCAGCGCCCGCATCAGCACGATGCGCCCGCGCGGGCTGTCGGCTTCGTCTCCGGTGGCGAGGTAGGTCGGGCAGGCCGGCAGGCAGAACCCGCAATGCACGCAGGGGTCGAGCGCCGAGTAGCCGGCCTCAGTCACCGGTCACGCCTTCCAGCGCCACTCTCAGACATTGTCCCGGATCGAAGCTGTCCCGGAGCCGCCCGACGATCTGGCCGACGCCTTCGCGGTACGCGCCGAAGTGTCCCAGCGCCCGCCGCACGGGCCAGGGCGCGCGCTCCAAGGTCATCGGGATCTCGCGCGAGGCGGCTACCCTGCGGACCTCGCGGAGCCGCTCCACCGGCGCGTCGCCGGTCCAGCGGATCATCCCGGAGCCCGCGCCCGCCGAGACCAGGCCCTCGTCCAGGGCGTGGGCCAGCAGGTCGACCGTATCGTCGACCCCGTTGCCCAGCACGCCGAGCCGGAGAGTGACCGGCCCGCCCAGAATGCCGCGCGCCACCACGCTCCAGAAGCTCGCCGTACGCTCGGCGGGCAGCGGCTGCCAGACCAGATCGGCGGCCGAGCTCAGCCGGGGCACGTCGCCCCGCACGGCGGCATCGGTGCCGACGAAGCGCGCGGCCAGCACCCACTCCGACTCCGCCGCGAGCGCGGGAGAGATCAGCTCCAGCGCGGCCGGCATCACCTGCGCCTCCATCAGATCGCGCGCAGCGGAGGTGAGCGCGTCGCGAGGGCCGCGGGCCAGCAGGGTGACATCGGCCCGGGGCATCGCCCTGAGTCTCAGGTGCAGCTCCGCGATGATGCCGAAGCCGCCGAACCCACCGACCTGCAGCTTGGTGAGATCGTAGCCCGCGACGTTCTTCACTACCCGCCCGCCGGCCCTCACCAGCCGGCCGTCTCCGGTGGCGACGGTGCAGCCGAGCAGGTGGTCCCGCACCGGGCCGAAGCCGTGGCGGAGCGGGCCCGCGGTGCCGGTGGCCGCGACGCTGCCGATGCTCCGCTCGGGCCGGCCCGGTGGATCGAGCGCGAGCCACATGCTGTCGTCGGCCAGCCGGCGGCGCAGGGTCTCCATCGGCGTGCCGGCCTGGACCGTGGCGACTAGATCGGCCGGGCTCACCGACACGACCTGGTCGAGGGCCCGGGTGCTCACCGCGAGATCGGCCGGCGCATCGCCCGGGAGCCAGGTGCCCTGGCCCTCGATGCGGATCTTCCAGCCCTCCTCGTGGGCCAGGCGGCACACCAGGGAGAGCGCGTCGGCCGACTCGGGGATCGCGCGCGGCAGTCCCACCGGATCGCGCTCCACCCCACCGGTACCGAGCAGTGCCTTGAGCCGCGCCAGGACGATCTTGCCGCTCATCGGACCCCGGGTGCCGCGCGCCACTCCCGGCAAGCGTGGAGCGGCACCACCTTGCCTGGATTGGACCGCTCCGCCGGATCGAAGGCGCAGCGCACCGCCCGCATCGCGCCCAGGGTCTCCGGATCGAAGATCCAGGGCATGTAGTCGATCTTGTCGGAGCCGACGCCGTGCTCTCCGGTGATGCTGCCGCCCGCCGCCACGCAGGCCGCCATGATCTCCCGGCAGGCCAGGTGCACCCGGTGCGTCACATCCGGATCGCGCCGGTCGAAGCTGATGTTGGGGTGCAGATTGCCGTCGCCGGCGTGGAAGACATTGCTGATGCTGAGACGATGCCGGGTGCGGATCTCCTCGATCCGATCCATGACGTCCGGCAGGGCGGAGCGGGGCACCACCGCGTCCTGCACCGCCAGGTCGGGCGCGATACGGCCCATCGCCCCGAACGCCTTCTTGCGTCCCTGCCAGAGGCGGGCGCGATCGGCCGGACTGGTGGCGCTCCGCACCTGGCGGGCGCCGGCCTGCCGGAGAATCGATTCCACGGTGGCGGCCTCGCCGTCGACCGCGTCCGGCTGCCCGTCGAGCTCCACCAGCAGCACCGCAGCCGCGTCGGTGGGATAGCCGGCAGCGTAGATCGAGGCCTCGACGGCGGCGACGCAGGCGCGGTCCATCATCTCCAGCGCGGCGGGCACGATGCCCGCGGCGATGACACCGGAGACCGCCTCGCTCGCGCCGCGCACGGTGGGAAAGTCGGCCAGCATGGTGCGCACGCTCGGCGGCACCGGCTCCAGCCGCACGGTGATCTCGGTGACGATGCCGAACATGCCCTCACTGCCGACGAAGAGGCCGACCAGGTCCGGTCCCCAGGGATCGCCTTGGAGGGAGCCGAGCTGGACCACCGACGCATCGGGCAGCACTACCTCGAGCTGCACGATGTGATTGGTGGTGACGCCGTACTTGAGACAGTGAGGGCCGCCGGCGTTCTCCGCCACGTTACCGCCGACGGTGCACGCCGCCTGGCTGGAGGGATCGGGCACGTAGTGGAGGCCGAGCGGAGCCACCGCCTCGGAGAGGCGGGCATTCACCACGCCGGGCTGCAGCACGGCGCGGCGGAGCACCGGGTCGACCGTGAGGATCCGGTTCATCCGGGTGAGGGCGATCAGCACTGCGTCGGGATCGGCCACCGCGCCACCGGAGAGTCCGGTGCCCGCCCCGCGCGCGACGAAGGGTACACCCACCAGGTGGAGCAGCCGGAGGATGTCGCGGATCTCGGCGGAGCTGGCGGGCATGACCACCAGCCCGGGGAACGACTCCCGGGTGGGCAAGCCGTCCATGGTATAGGTCTTGAGCTCGGCGCGCCGGTGCCGTATCCAGCGGGGGCCGACGATGCGCTCCAGCGCGGCGACTAGCGACGGCTTTACCAGCGACGGCTTCATGTCCCGGCCAGGAGATCGGGATGCGCCGTGCCCCGTCCGTTGGTGTGAGCTCGCTGGTGGACCTCGATTCCCCGCTCGAGCGCGCGAGTGAGCAAGGGCAGGAGCAGGAGGAGCGCCTCGACCCGCCTCGCGATCGAGCGCTCGGTCAGGAGCCGCCGCTTGATGGAGACGTCACACTCGGCGGCCGCGGCGGCGTGGAAGGTGAGGCCGGCGGGATCGTCGGGCAGCTTGGTCTCTTCGGCCTGCAGATCGTTGAGCTGACGCAGGAGACCGAGATAGGTCTGGAACAGCTCGCGCAGCCGCCCGATGCGGTCGTCGGCGGGCTCGCTTCCAGGCTGGTCGTCGAACGTCTGCACCAGCGCTACGTGGTAGGGCACCGGCTCCTCCAGCACCTTGGTGAGCACGAAGCGCGATCCGCCCAGCACTACGATGTTGGAGCGTCCGTCGGGGAGCTCCTGGTTGACCCGGATCTCCGCGGTGCAACCCACCGCTCCCAGCTCGGGCAGCTCCCCGTCCGCGCCGACGGGGGTGATGCCGAAGGTCCGGTCGCCTTCCAGGCAGTCGGCCAGCATCCGCCGGTACCGCGGCTCGAAGATATGAAGCGGGAGCGGAGTAGTGGGGAAGAGCACTACGCCCAGGGGGAAGATCGGGAGTCGGGCGGGCATGATGGAACATAATGGGGCAAGGTGGGGCAGAGTGAGGCAACGTGGGGCAGGGGGAGCTCGCTGGAACTGTGGCACGGGTTGCCGTGCTGTCATCGCGAGTCCGTTCGCGCGCTCAGAGTACAGTCCGCGAGGGATCTTCTCATTACTCGGATCGGACCGGCGCCGTGAGCGGTGGGGACTGTTGCCGTCGCTTTTGCTGTTTGGCTGTCATCCCACGCCGTAGATCTCTCGTCGCTGACACTCCTCGGGATGCCAGCGCCGCCCTTCCCCAGCACCATTCCCTGCCTCACTCTGCCTCACCTTGCCCCACCCTGCCCCACCTTGCCCCACCCTCCCTCACGCCGCTCCCCAGTACCCCCGCAGCGCCCTCACGTCGGCCGAGTCGCGGAGTTTCTCGAAGGCGCGCTCGCGGATCTGGCGGATTCGCTCGCGGGTGACGCCCAGGAGGGTGCCGATCTTTTCCAGGGTGAGTGCCTCGGAGCCTTCCTCCAGGCCGTAGTAGAGCGAGAGGATCTTCCGCTCGCGCGGGGTGAGATGCCGCTGAAAGATTTTATCGATGAACTCGCGCTGCAGCCGAGCGTCGGTCATCTCCTCGATCTCGCCGCCGCCGGTGCCGGCCACGCGCTCGCCGAAGCTGCTGGCGCTCCGGTCCTGCCGTTCGACCGGCGCGTCGAGCGAGACCTCGGTCGAGGTCATGCGGCGGGCGGAGCGGATGTTGTCGAGGGTGTCGTTCAGGGCGGTGGCGATCTCTTGATCGGTCGGCTCGCGTCCCAGCTCCTGGGCCAGGAAGCTCTGGGCGCGGGCCATGCGCACCAGGGCCGAATTCTGATTGAGCGGGATGCGGACGCTGCGGGTCTGCTCGGCCAGCGCCTTCAACACCGCCTGGCGGACCCACCAGACGGCGTACGAGATGAACTTGACCCCGTGGTCGGGGTCGAACTTCTTGACCGCCTTGAGCAGGCCTTCGTTGCCGATGGCCACCAGTTCGGAGAGATCGAGCCCGTGCCCCTGATACTTCTTCACGTAGGAGATCACGAACCGCAGGTTCGCCGTGACCAGCCGCTCCGCGGCCACCTCGTCGCCCGCCAAGGCCCGGCGCGCCAGTCGTTTCTCCTCCTCGGGGTCGGAGATCATGGGGAGCTTCTGGATGTCGAGGAGGTACTGGTCGAAGGCGCCGGCAGGGGCGGAACGCACTAACGCGTGAGCTTTCCGGACACGGACGTGGGCCATAGTCAACCCCAGGGGTGAGTTGAACCGACAGCGGTTTTTGGTTGCGAGAGCGGCGACAGAATGCTCGGAAGGAGTGATCGAATATAGGATTAGCGAGCGGCGCGGTCAAGCAAAGGAAGGTTTCCACATCACAAATCGTTCAAGACCAAACGGTTCGCGCCTTTGTCCACCGATCGCCACATTTTCGAGCCGGCTCCCGGTGGGGACAAAAACTGTAATGTTTTGCAGTCTTTCGGCTTAAAGAATGACCTGAAGTGCCTGTCTCACGATCGCTTCCGGAGCCGGCCGGGTCCACCCCTCGCCCTCATCCATGTGGCCGATTGATGTGGGTAAGGCGAACCGGACCTGGCGGGCCCGATTCTTCTTGTCGCTGCCCATGGCCGCCAGCAGCCGCTCCGGCGGCACCCGAACCGAAAGCCGGACCGGGAGCCCCAACCTCCCCAGCAACGTCGCCACCCGCGCGCGGATGCCCTCTCCGGCCAGTCCGAGTCGCTCGGCCAGCTCGCACTCGGCCAGCAGACCCAGCGCCACGGCCTCGCCGTGGGGCAGGCCGTATCCGGTGGCCTGTTCCAGCGCGTGGGCCACGGTATGCCCGGCGTTCAAGATGGCCCGCCGGCCCGCGTCGCGCTCGTCCCCGCTCACCACCTCGGCCTTGATCGCCACGCTTCCGCGCACCAGCCGGGTGAGGACAGCCTCGTCCCGCGCGAGCAGCGCCGCCGTCTCGCGGTCCATCCACCCGAAGTACTCGGGATCGGCGATCAGTCCGTGCTTCACGGCTTCCGCGAGGCCGCTCCGGTACTCCCGCAGTGGGAGGGTGCGAAGCACGCGGGGATCCGCCACCACCGCCACTGGCGGATGGAAGGCGCCTACCAGGTTCTTTCCCTCCGGCGTATCCACCCCCGTCTTGCCGCCGACCGACGCGTCCAGCATGGCGAGCAGCGTAGTGGGCGCCTGGAGATACGGTACGCCGCGCATGTAGGTGGCCGCGACGAAGCCGGCCAGGTCGCCCGCGACGCCTCCGCCCAGCGCGACGAGTGCGCTGTCCCGGCCGAACCCGCGCTGCAGCAGCTCATCGGTCAGGCGGCTCCATTGTTCCCGGCTTTTCGATGCCTCGCCGGCTGGGAAGGTCAGCACCTCGCCGCCCCACGGCGAACGCGCCAGTCTGCCTCCGTGCAGCAGCTCGAATACCGTGTTGTCCGCGACGAGGGCCGTCCGCCGGCCGGCCAGGTGCTCGGCCACCAGCTCCTCCAGCCGAGCCAGGGCGCCGGGCTCGACGTAGACCGGGTAGCGGCCCAGCGCGTGGCTCACCAGTACCGGTCCGCCGGTCACCAGGTCTCGTCCTCCCGCCCCTCGCGGCGATTGGCCAGCCGAGCCAGGGTGAACAGCAGATCCGAGAGTCGGTTCAGGTAGACCACGAAGAGCGCGGGGACCACCGCCTCCCGTCCCAATTGCACCACGCTCCGCTCGGCGCGGCGGCAGACGGTGCGCGCCAGGTGGAGCGCCGCGGCCTTGGGCGAGCCGGCGGGCAGCACGAAGGCGCGGAGCGGCGGGAGCTCCTGGTCGGCCGCATCCATCGCCCGCTCGAACTCCGCTACCCGCGCCTCCGAGAGCTCCGCCTTCTCCAGCGCCTTGGCCACCTTCTCCGGATCGGGTGTCGCCAGGTGGGCCGCGATGGAGAAGAGGTCCCGCTGCACCGACTGGAGCAGGGGATCGAACAGCTCGACCGGTGCGGTGGCCCGGGCCAGGCCGACGGCGGAGTTGAGCTCGTCGACGTCGCCGTACGCCGCGACTCGCGGGTGATCCTTGGGCACCCGACCGCCGCCGAAGAGGCCGGTCTCGCCCTGGTCTCCGGTCCTGGTGTAGATCTTCACTGGCGCCTTCCGACGGTGCGGAGGAGGGATAGATGAACGGAGGTGTCATCGAACGGAACCAATGTGCCCGGTCCTTCCCGCTCGGGGAAGTCCTCCACGATCGGGCCGTGGGGTCGCCAGTTATATTTATTCAACGGAGTCCGCCCTCACCATTGCCATCACGCAGGAGCTGGATGTGGCCGAGCAGGAGCTGAGAGACATTTCGATCATCGGAGGGGGACCCACCGGGCTCTTCGCCGCCTTCTACGCCGGGATGCGGGGTGCCTCGGCCCGGATCATCGATGCCTTGCCCGCGCTGGGCGGTCAATTGATGGCGCTCTATCCGGAGAAGTACATCTTCGACGTGGCCGGCTTTCCCAAGATCCTGGCCAAGGACCTGGTGCGCGACATGGCCGCTCAGGGACTTCAGTTCGGCGCGACCACCCACATGGGTGAGGTGGTGACCGGTCTCCGCCGGGTGGAGGATGGGAACGGCGGCCACTTCGTGCTGGAGACCGACGGGGGCGACTATCCCTCGCGCACCATCGTCATCGCGGCCGGGATCGGCGCGTTCGAGGCGCGACGGCTGGGCATCGAGGGCGAGGATGCCTTCGAGGAGAAGGGCGTCTATTTCAAGGTCCTCGACCCGAAGCAGTTCGAGGGCCGGCGGGTGCTCCTGGTGGGCGGCGGCGACTCGGCCTTCGACTGGGCGGTCAACCTGCAGGGCGTGGCCGATTCGATCATGCTGATTCACCGGCGGGACGGCTTCCGGGCACACGCCGCCACCATCAACCAGGTCCAGGAGCTGAGCCGGGAGGGCCGCTGCGATCTCCGCACCTTCTGGGAGGTGAAGAAGATCGAGGGCAACGGCCGGGTGGAGCGGGTCACCCTCTTCAACAACAAGACCAAGGAAGAGGAGACCCTGGAGCTCGACGCCATCATCCCGCTCCTCGGCTTCCATTCCGACCTGGGCGCGATCAAGGAGTGGGGACTCGACACCGAGAAGGCCGACATCAAAGTCAACCAGCTCATGGAGACCAACGTCCCCGGCATCTACGCCGCCGGCGACATCACCAGCTATCCCGGCAAGCTGAAGCTGATCGCCACCGGGGCGTCGGAGGCGTGCATTGCAGTGAACAACGCGGTGCACTTCATCAATCCGAAGGCCAAGGTCAACCCGGGGCACTCTTCCAACCTGGCGATCTTCGGGCAGAAGGACGACTAGGGGCTCCTCCCCTACAGCATCTTCGGCCGGAGCAGGAAGCGGAGCTCGCCCGCGGCGGGAGCGAGCTCCGCCAGGTCGAGGCCCAGCACGCCACTCTTGGGAAAGTCGATCCGCACGCCGGTGGCGCTGCCGCCCAGCAGGATGGCCCCCAGCTCCTCCATCCAGGGCGAGTGTCCCACCATCGCCACGATCGTGTTCCGCCCTGGGTCGCCCAGGTCGTCGGCCAGCCGGCTCAGGTCAGGCGAGTCGGCCAGGGCGGTGACGGGAACCGGTTTCTGCTGGAGCTCCAGCTCGCTCGCGAGGATGTCGGCGGTCTCCGCCGCCCGGAGCCAAGGACTGGTGAGGACCAGCTCCGGAATCAGATCGAGACGCTTAAGTGCCCGGCTCACCCGGCGGTGGACCTTGCGTCCCTTGTCGCTCAGCGGTCGTTGGGAGTCGTCGGGCCATTTTGCCGGATCGCGCTCTCCCGCGTCGGCGTGGCGGATGATCAGCAGCAGCATGAGGGGCCTCCCGGACGTATGGTCGTCGCTACCTCCCGATCTCCAGCACCAGGCTGTCGATCGCCGCCAGCATGAGGCGGCCAGGCAGCGTATGGTGATTCGCCAGAATCGAGAAGGTAACCAGCTTTCCGTCCGGCGCGTCGATGAAGCCTGAGAGGCTGTTCACCCGGCCGATGCTGCCGTCTTTGGCCTCCACCCGTCCCGCCAGCGGACTGCCCAGGAACCGGTTCTTGAGGGAGCCGACGGCGCCCGACCGCGGCAGCCCGGCCGCGAACGTCGCATAGCGCGGGTGCGCCCGGATGAAGCGGAGTACCCGGGTGAACGCCTGCGGCGTCACCAGGTCACCGCTGGCGAGGCCGGAGCCGTCGAGCAGATCGAACTCGGTGGAGTCCACACCGACCGAGTCGATCAGAAACCGGCGCTCGACCGCCAGCCCCTCGCTCCACGATCCTGCCCGCCCGAAGCGCCGGCCGAGCTGCTTGAGCAGCATCTCGGCGAACAGGTTCTGACTGCGGTTGAGGATGGGGAAGACCCATTCGCGGAGCGGCCGCGACTGCAGCTCGGCAAGCGGCGCGGTGCTCCGCGCCGAGCGATAAAGCAGCGAGTCTGTGGTGGAGCGGGTAGCGCCGGTGATTGCGATGCCAGACTGTTCCAGTGCCTGCCGCAGCGCGCGGGCGGTGTACAGGTTCGGGTCCGGCAGCGCGAACGACTCGGTCACCGGAGGATGATCCAGCGCCGCGGTTCCCTCGGCCCAGACCTGGAGGGTGCCGGGGACGCGGTAGAACCGGTCGCCGATATCGGAGACGCCGCCCACCGGCACCGTCAGGGTCCGATTTTCGAACGCCACGTCGCCGAAGTCGGGCGACATGGTGATCACCGCCGGCGTGCCCACCGCGGCGCCGGGCCGCCAGAGGAAATCGATGCTGTTGTCGTTGAACGCCAGGGCGGTGACCGGCGCGGCGTACCACCAGTTGAGGTCGAACACTTCCCAGCTGGGGTTGACCGTGGCGGTCTCGAAGTAGCTACCGTCACCCACGATGTCGCCGTGCACCTCGCGGATGCCGCGCGCCCGCAGCGCCTCGGCGAGCTCGGTGAGCCGGGTGAGCGAGCTCCGGTCGCAGGCACCGGCCCGGGTGGTGTCGACCGCGAAACAGCGGCGGCTGAAGGTGGGATCGCCCCGTCCATAGAGGATCAGATCGCCGTTCAGAATGCCGCCGCGCAGCGGGCCGCCGGCGTAGACACTGGTGCGCACGGTCCAGTCGGGCGGGAGCAGCGCCGAGGCCACGGCGGCCACCATGATCTTGGCGTTGCTCGCGGGGGTGAACAGGCGCCGGTCATTGCGGCCGTAGAGCAGGTGGCCGCTCTGGTCCACCACGGCGATGCCCCAGAGCTGCCGGTCGAACGGCGGCGCGTCGAGCCGGGCGTCGAGGCGCCGGCCGAGGGATTGGGCGTGAGCGGAGGAGAAGGAGAGGAGGAACAGCACCGCCAGGGTCATCCCGAGCCCATTCGCGGCGCTCAGGGTAAACTCTGCCAGGGATCTTCTCATCTGGGTCGGACCTCCGCGGCGGCGGTCGGCCCGACCGCCTCGGTTTCGGTGGCCAGTCGGCGAGCCTACGTTGACATGAAGGCGTAAGGTGGTCAAACTACCGGGCTTACAGCATGTCGTCAATTGCCGCTCCCCCATCCGCCCCCCGCTGCCCGGCCGAGGCGCTCCAGTGAGGGGAGCGGTCCCGGTGGCGCTCGGCTTGGCGCTCGCTGTGCTGTGCACGGTGGCCCCGGGCGCGGGTGCACAGGAGCAGCAGCCCGCCCGGGTGGTTCGCCAGCTCTCGTTCGAGGGCAACTCCGCCGTCACCGACGAGGTGCTGGCCAGCGCCATCGCGACCACCAACTCGAGCTGGTTCGCGCGGAGCTTCCTGGTCCGCTGGCTCGGCCTCGGTGAGAAGCGCTACTTCGACGAGCAGGAGTTCCGCCGCGACGTGGTCCGGCTCGAGGTGCTCTACCGGCGGAGCGGCTATCCTCACGTCGCGCTCGACACCACGGTGCGGCGGACGCCGGAGAACGTCTACATCACATTCCGGATCAAGGAGGGTGACCCTACCCGGGTCACGAACTTCGCGGTGACCGGACTCGATTCGCTCTCGCCGACGGTCCGCCGGTCGACCCTGCTGGACCTGCCGCTCCGGCGAGGCGATCCCTTCAACCGGTTCCGGATGCAGGCGGCGTCGGACAGCATCACCCGCCGGTTGCGCGACCGGGGCTATCCCTCCGCCCGCGTCTTCTCCAGCTTCGAGACCAACAAGGAGACCGACACCGCCGCGGTGGCGCTCGAGGTGGTGCCGGGGAAGCGCGCCGTGGTCGGCCAGGTGGGCGTGGTCGGGACCAAGCGGGTGGAGCCGGCACTGGTGCGACGGCTGCTCATCTCCCGTCCCGGCCGGCTCTATTCCCAGGACGAGCTGCTGCAGAGCCAGCGCAATCTGTACCAATCCGACCTCTTCCGCTTCGCCACCGTCAACATCGATTCCTCGGCGTTCGTGGTGGGGTCGGACTCGGTGCCCATCTCGGTGAGCGTCAACGAGAGCAAGCGCCGGCGGATCCAGAGCGGGATCGGCTTCGGTACCGAGGACTGCTTCCGCAGCTCGACCGGCTGGACCTCGAGAAATTTCCTGGGCAGCGCCGGCCGCATTCTCGATCTCACCGGCCGGATCTCCAAAGTCGGGGTGGCGGAGCCGTTCAGCTGGGGCCTGGCCAACTCGATCTGCAGCGCCTCGAAGGACGATACCGTCGGCTCCTCCAAGCTCAACTTCAGTCTCGGCGCCGCCATCAAGCGGCCGGCGTTCCTGTCGCCCAACAACACCATCTCGGTCTCGGTCTTCACCGAGCGCCGCTCCGAGTTCAAGGTGTATCTGCGGCAGGAGACCGGCACCAGCATCACGCTGCGGCGGGAGACGCCGAGGCGGCGGATCCCGCTGTCGCTGGCCTACACGCTCTCCTACGGCCATACCGAGGCGACTGCGGTGAGCTTCTGCGCCTCGTTCAACGCCTGCACGCCGGATGTGGTGGCGCTGCTGCGGCAGAATCGAGTGCTCGCCACCCTCACGGCTCGAGGAACGCTCCCCCGAATCAACAACCCGATCGATCCGTCGCGCGGCTCGCTCAGCTCGCTGGAGATCACCCAGAGCGCCAAGTACCTCGGCTCCTCCTCGTTCCAGCAGTTCACCCGGATCGTGTCGGACTACTCCTGGTACCGGCCGCTGGGGCGCGACGTGGTGTTCAGCTGGCGGGTCCGCGGGGGCATCATCTTCGCTCCCTCGGTGGACGTGGCCACCCAGCGGGGCAGCTTCATTCCGCCGGAGCAGCGGTTCTACGCCGGCGGTCCCAACGACGTGCGCGGCTTCGACCGCAACGAGCTGGGTCCGGTGGTCTACGTGGTGCCCAAGAGCCACGTGGATTCGACGATCCTGAATCCGGTCATGTCGAGGCAGAGGCCGCTCGATCCCGATTCGGTCCAGGTGGCCGCCACCGGCGGGAACACCCTCGCGGTGGCCAACGTCGAGCTCCGGGTGCCGTCGCCGATCTTCAGCTCCCGGCTGCGCTTCGCCGCCTTCGTCGACGCCGGCGGGGTGTGGCAGCGCAACGAGCCCAACTCGCCCGCGGTGATCCGGGTGACGCCCGGCGTGGGGCTCCGGCTGAGCACGCCGCTGGGCCCAGCACGGCTCGACGTGGCATACAACCCGTACAAGCTGCAGGCCGGCACGCTCTTCCAGTTCGACACGACGGGGACGCTGACGCCGGTTCCGGGACAGAGCTCCTACGTGCTCGACCGGAAGGGCCGGCTCACCTACCACATCGCCGTGGGGCAGGCGTTCTGATGCGGCGCGGCGTGGCGCGATTCCTGTTCGTGATTCTGCTGGGCTCGCTCGCGATGGTGCTGGGGGTGGTCAGCTCCATGACACTCACGCCTCCCGGCCGCAACCTGCTGGCGCGGACGGTCACCGAAGGGCTCGGCCGGATCGTGCTGGGCCGGGTGAAGGTCGGGGCTATCTCCGGCTCGTTTCTCTACGATCTCACGCTGGAGAACCTGGTGGTGCGGGACACCAGCGGCGCGCTGCTGGCCGATCTGCCTCGGGTGCGGGTGACCTACCGCCTGCCGAACTTCCTGGCCAAGCAGGTGGTGCTGAGCGGCGTGCAGCTCGAGCGGCCTACCATCCAGCTCATCAAGCACCGGAACGGGCGGCTCAACCTGGAGGAGGTGCTCCGCCTGGGAACCGGCAAGAAGGGCGGCACCTCGCCGCTCATCGATTTCTATCACGTGCGGGTGACCGACGGCGCGCTCCGTATCGCGCTACCCTGGAATCCCGACAAGTCGCTCCGTACGCAACAGGCGCGCGACTCCGCGCTGGCCGCTGAGCGGGCCAAGCCGGGCCGGGTGATCGAGCAGAGTCCGGAGGGACTGCGGAAGGTGATCCTGTTCTCCGACCTCACGACCCGGATGGCGCGGCTGCGCATCTCCACGCCGGATCACCTGCCGTTCAGCATCGACCTCGACTCCCTGGCCACCCGGGTCAGCGATCCCGCGGTGACCGTGCGCGACGCCGTGGGACGGATCCGCCTCCACGCCGACAGCGCCATCTTCGGCTTCTCCCGGGCCGCGCTCCCCGGCACCGAGGTCTCCGGCGGCGGCGCCGTCACCTGGCCGCACGACACGATCCTCTTCGACTTCCAGGCCACCGCGAGCCGGGTGAGCCTGATGGACCTGCTCTGGGTCTCGCCTCACTTTCCCCCCATGATCGGCACCGGTGTGCTGTCCGCCAAGTCGGAGACGGGCGCCCGCACCGCCTACGACATCCGTGATCTGCATCTCCGCGGGGGCGATCAGCGGGTCGACGGCGACCTGGTGGCGATCACCGACAAGAGGCGGGGCCTCGGTGCCCGCGACATGCGGCTCACCCTGCGCCAGCTCGATCTCGACGCGGTGCGCCCCTACCTGGACACCCTGCCGTTCTACGGAACCATCAGCGGCAGTCTGGCCGGGTCGGGCTTTCTCGACGCGATGGATCTCACGCTCGACTGGACCTATACCGACGCCGAGCTCAAGGAGCGCCCGGTGAGCACCCTCGCCGGTGACGGCATCGTGGGCGCCACCCGCGACAGCGGACTCACCTTCACCGACTTCCATCTCCGCCGCTCGAACATCGATCTCCACACGGTCCGGCGCCTGGCACCCGCGGTCATCCTCGAAGGGCGGCTGGCCGCGGCGGGCACGCTCGACGGGCCGCTTCGGAACGTGACCTTCGTCGGGACCTCCCGGCAGCAGGACGCCGCACGGCCGGCCAGCCAGGCCACCGGCACGGTGCACCTCGACACCCGGTTCGACACCCTGGGGCTCGCGACCGACGTCACCTTCGAGCCGCTCTCTTTCGAGGGCATCCGCCGCGCGTTTCCCTCGCTGCGCTCTCAGGGCGAGCTCCGCGGCCGCTTCCAGAGCGAGGGCACGCTGTCCCGGTTGCAGGTCAACACCACACTCACCGGTCAGATCGGCACGGTGGACGCGAACGGCCTGGTGACGCTGCTGCCGCCCAAGTGGGGCGCCGAGCGGCTGCTGCTCCGGTTCTCCCGGTTGGACCTGGAAGCGCTCACCGGACGGAAGCTGCCCACCGCGCTGGCGGGTGAGCTCCGGGTCACCGGCAGCATCGACACGCTCCGCGCGCCGGAGGGTGACCTGGAGCTGGCGCTCGCCCGGAGCCGGGCGCGCGAATGGGATCTCGATAGCTTCTTCGGCCGGGGATCGGTCCACGACAGCGTCATCCGAGTCGACACCGCCTACGCCGAGTGGAAGGGCGCCCGGGCCTCCGGCGGCGGAACGCTCGGCTGGCAGTCGCCGCATGCCGGCCATATGGCCTTCTCGCTGGTGGCAGACAGCCTGATCGGCTTCGACTCCCTGCTGCTCGCGTCCACGGGCCAGAAGCGGGATACCAGCGCCGACGCGCGTCCGCTCACCGGAACCGCCGAGGGAGCGGCGCGGTTTGCGGGAAGCCTCGACTCACTGGAAGCGGCAACCGAGCTGACCGTGCGGGGACTGGAGTGGCAGCGGATCCGGTCGCCCGAGATCTCGGGCAGCTTTACCTGGCTCGGGGGGCGCCGGCCCCGAGTCACGGCGGCGGTGAAGTCGGACTCGCTCACGGTGCAGAAGTGGACCTTCCACCGGCTCACGGCGCAGGCCAGCGGCTTCGCGGACTCGGTGGGATGGACCGCGGGCTCCTCGGTGGGGAGTGTCTCGCGCTTCGACGGCACCGGCCAGTGGTTCCGGAAGGACAGCAGCCAGATCTTCCGGGTCGATACCCTGCTCGCCGGTCTGGCCGCGCACCGCTACCGGCTGCAGGAGCCGGCGAGCATGTCACTCGCCGACTCCGCGCCCTCGGTGAGCCCCTTCGCGCTGGTGGCGACAGACGGCTCCGGTAGCATGCGGGTGGCGGGCCGGGTGCCCGGCACCGAAGCGGGGGCGCTCAGCCTCGAGCTGCTCGGCCTCGACATCCACGACCTCTACGGCCTGCTTCAACGCGACACTACCGGGGTCTCCGGCGAGGTCGGTCTCGACCTGCAGGTGGGCGGAACGGCCAAGGCGCCGACGCTCCGGGGCACCGCGCGGGTGGCGGATGCCAGGTTCGGCGATTTCCAGGCGCCCCTGGCCGAAGCGGTGCTCAACTATCAGAATCGCCGGCTCGACGCCAACCTCGACCTCTGGCGTACCGGGGAGGACCTGCTCCAGGTCGAGGCCCATCTGCCGCTGGATCTCGCCTTCCGCGGGGCGGAGAAGCGGCAGCTCGAGGGGCCACTCTCGGTGCGGGCCCATACCGACAGCGTCGATCTGGGGCTCCTGGAGGCGTTGACCCCGGCGGTGACCCAGGTGGACGGGACGCTGGCAGCCGACGTGCAGGTGGAGGGCAGCTGGGACGCACCGCGCCTGGCCGGCTCGGTGCAGGTGCGGAAAGGCACCATGACCGTGCCCGGCCTCGGAGTCCACTACAACACGGTGCGGGGCAGCGCCATCCTGCAGGGCGATTCGCTGCTGCTGAACGACGTGCTCTTCACTACCAGCGGGGGTGGCCGGCTCACGGTGGGCGGCTCCGTCCGGCTGGAGAACCTGTCCCGGCCGGTGCTCAATCTCGCGGTCAACGCCAAGCAATTTCGCGCCATCGACGTGCGCAGCTTCCTCTCGCTCACCGGCACCGGCGATCTGCAGATCAAGGGCCCGGTGTTCGATGCCACGCTCACCGGACGGCTGCTGGCCAACAGCGGCGTGCTCTATTTCGCCGACCTGATCAACAAGCGGATCGTGGATCTGGAAGACCCGGCCTACGCCGACCTGGTGGACACCACGTTGCTCCGGCAGGAGAAGCTCGGGTCCAAGTTTCAGAATCGCTTTCTCGACTCGCTTCGCATCGACGACCTGCGTCTGGAGATGGGCTCCGACGTCTGGCTCCGCTCGGCCGAGGCGAACATCCAGCTCGAGGGGCAGGTCCGGGCCAGCAAGGTGCGCCAGGAATACCAGCCGACCGGGACGCTCGCCGCGCCGCGGGGCACCTACACGCTCAAGATCGGCCCGGTGGCGCGCGACTTCACGGTGACTCGAGGTGAAGTCAACTATCAGGGCAACTTGAACGCGGTGCTCAACATTCAGGCACAGCACACGGTGCGGCCGGTCCGGGGTGACGAGGTGCCGGTGATCGCCAACATCAGTGGCACCCTCTACGCGCCCAAGCTCACCCTCTCGAGCACCTTCCGGCCGCCCATCTCGGAGACCGACCTGGTGTCGTACCTGATCACCGGACGGCCCGCGAACGAGGCGACGCTGGTGGGGCAGGGGGGCCTGGTGACCACTGGACTGGCCTACTTTTCCAGCGCGCTCTCCAGCGAGCTGGAGCGGGCATTGATCCAGGACCTCGGGGTTCCCATCGACCTGATCGAGATCCGGCCGGGTATCTCGAGTCCTACGGGCGGCGCCACGCTCACTCAGCTCGCCGCCGGCTGGCAGATCGGGAAGAAGACCTTCCTCACCTTCAACGCGGGCTTCTGCCCCGACTTCAGCCAGCTCAGCACCAAGAACCTCGGGGCCGGGCTGGAGTTCCGCTTCAGCCGGGAGTGGAAGTTTCAGAGCACAGTGGAGCCCACCATCCAGTCGTGCCGGCCCGGCGGGCTCACCCAGCCCACCGTGAACACCCCCTACCAGGTGGGCCTGGACATTCTCTGGGAGCGGGAGTTCTAGCGTGGCGCGCGCGCTGTTGATCACCAACCCCGCCGCCGCGCGCACCCGGCGTGCCGCGGTGGAGGCGATCATGCGCACCCTCCGCTCGGCGGGGTGGACCGCGGAGGTGCTCGCCACCGGCGGTCCGGGCGACGCGAAGAGCCTGGCGGAGTACGGGGTGAGCACCGGGGCCGACGTGGTGGCCGTGTTCGGCGGCGACGGGACCACCATGCAGGCGGCGGCGGCGCTGGTGGGCACCGAGGTGGCGCTGGGCGTGATCCCCGGCGGCACCGGCAACCTGCTTGCCGGCAACCTGCGGATTCCCGCGTCGCCGGCCCGTGCCGCGCGCGCGCTCATCGCCGGGCATACCAAACTGTTCGACCTCGGCCGAATGGAGCGCGGGGCCGAGATCCAGTACTTCGCGGTTGCGTGCGGCGCCGGATACGATGCGCGGGTGATGGCCGGCACCCTGTCCCACCACAAGCAGCGCTGGGGGATGGCGGCCTACGTCGCCACCACCCTTCGCCTGATCAGCGAGATCCGCAGCACCGCGCACGTCATCACCGTCGACGGGGTCGAGTACGACGCCAACGCCGCGATGGTGCTGGTGGCGAACTGCGGTGAAGTCATCCCGCCCTACGTCCGGCTCGGCGCCGGCATCACTCCGGACGACGGGCTGCTCGATGTGGTGGTGGTGCGCGCCAACAGCCTGGGCCAGAGCGTCCGGGCCATCTGGGACCTGCTGCGGGTATCCCCGGCACTGGAGGACGAGGACACCTTCGTCGGTTACGCGCGGGGCCGGGAGATCCGGGTGGAGAGCCACCCGGTGCAGCCGGTCCAGCTCGACGGCGAGCCGGGAGGAGAGACGCCGTTCGTGGCGCGCGTGGTGCCCGGGGCCATCCGCATCCTGGTGCCGGGTCCGCCATGAGGCATGGCGCGGACGCGCAGACTGACTAATTTTTGGGGGCCAGCCCTTCGCACCGTTCAGTCCCACCCGAGGTGTCCTTCATGGCGGGTTCTGTTCTGCTCATCGACGATGACGTGGACGTTCTGCGCGGTATCGGCAACTACTTCGAGCGGCTGGGCTACGAGGTCACCCGGGAGCTGAGCGGGGAGGCCGGCATGGCCACCTTCGACCGGCTCCGCCCCGAAGTGGTCATCCTGGACCTCGGTCTTCCCGGCATGGACGGGATGGAAGTTCTGGAGAACATGCGACAGCGCGACGCCGCGGTGATCCTGCTGACCGGCCAGGGCGACGTAGCCACGGCGGTGCGCGCCATGCAGCTTGGTGCGGAGAATTTCCTCACCAAGCCGGTCGACATGGAGCACCTGGCGGCGGCCACCGCCCGGGTGGCCGACAAGGCACGCCTCCGCCGGGTCAACGAGGCGCTCCTGGTGCAGAGCGCGCCGGGACACGGGCTCGACTCGCTGGGGACCTCCACCGGAATGCAGGACTTCGCCCACCAGGTGGGGCTGCTGGCCCAGAGCGAGCGCACCACGGTGCTGCTCACTGGCGAGAGCGGGACGGGCAAGGGGTGGGTCGCCCGGATGATGCACGACCTGAGCCCGCGCGCGCGGGCGCCGTTCGTCGAAGTGAACTGCGCCGGGCTCAACGCCACCTTCCTCGATTCCGAGCTCTTCGGGCATGAGAAGGGCGCCTTCACCGATGCGAAGGACCGGAAGCAGGGGTTGTTCGAGATCGCCGATCACGGAACGATCTTCCTGGACGAGATCGGCGATCTGGCGCCGGAGCTTCAGCCCAAGTTGCTCAAGGTGCTGGAGACCAAGACCTTCCGCCGGTTGGGTGGGACCCGGGAGATCACGGTCGACGTCCGCCTCGTGGCCGCCACCAACAAGGAGCTGCAGGCGGAAGTCGAGCGGGGCCAGTTCCGCGAAGACCTTTACTACCGGCTCAGCGTGATGCCGCTCATGCTACCCGCGGTGCGGGACCGCTCGCGGGAAGACCGGCTGTCGCTCATCACCCGTCTCATGACCGATCTGCGCTCCGAGCTCCCCGATGGGCCGCCGACCCTCACCAGCGAAGTGCTGGAGCGGCTGCTGGCGTATGGTTGGCCCGGCAACGTCCGGGAGATGCGCAACGTGCTGGAGCGCGCGCTGATTCTGGGTCGCGGCGCGCCCGCGGTGAGCGTGGAGCACCTGCCGGGCGAGTTCCGTGCCCGGCCCGGCATCGGCGACCGGCGGCACACGCCGTTGAGCCTGGAGGACCTCGAGCGCCAGCACATCGAGCGCACGCTCAAGCATCACACCGGCAACCGCACCCGCGCGGCCATCGAGCTCGGCATCTCCCGCGCGACGCTGATCAACAAGATCAAGCGCTACAATCTCACTTCCTGAGCCCGCATGGCCGAGATCCACGAGCACGATGCCATGGGTTGCCGCGCCTGCGGTCGGGAAGAGCGGGCCTCCGAAGGCTATCCCTGCGACCTGTGCGGCACGTTCATCTGCCTCATCTGCTCCTTCCGCGGCGTCACCCGCTGCCGCGAGTGCGCCGCCAAGACCGGCACCGCAGCGCCTCCCCCGGCCGGCGCCTGACGCTCGCCCGGGGTTTCCGTCCGTGACCACCGACGTTATCGCGCGCGCCCCTCTCGCACCGCTGTGCGCCCAGCCGAGCCTCCGGGCGGAGCAGGTGAGCCAGCTGGTGCTGGGCGAAGGCGCCGAGCTGCTGGAGAGCTCGGGCGACTGGCGCCGGGTGCGGGCCTTTTCGGACGGGTACGAAGGCTGGGTGCACCGCGGGTATGTATCGGAAGTCGAGCGCTCGGAGCTGGCTGCCTGGCAGCGCGATGCCGGCGGCTGGAGCCTCGGCGCGACTCTCCGGATCGGCAATGAGCCGGTGCGGCTGCCGCTCCGCGCCCGGGTGGCGCTGGACCACGGCGCGGTCCGGCTGCCCGACGGCCGGCGTGGGCGGATCACCGACGGCGCGATCCCCACGGCGGACTCGCTCCTGGCGGAGGCCCGGGCACACGCCCCCGAGCGCTGGGCCCTGGAGCAGTTCGCCAGCGCGCCCTACTTGTGGGGTGGAGTGACTCCGTGGGGCGTCGACTGCTCGGGACTGGTCCAGACCAGCTTCGCGGCCCGGGGCATGAGCCTCCCCCGCGATTCCTCTCAGCAGATCGAGTGTGGCGCGCCGGTGTCGGTCGATCAGCCCCGCCCGGGCGATCTGCTCTTCTTCCGGAGCGAGACCGGCCAGAACATCACCCACGTCGCTTTCGCCGGTGAGGCGGACACGCTGGTGCACTCGACGGTGGCCTGCGGCGGCGTGCTGCAGGAGTCGTGGCTCCCGGGCGCGAGAGCGGGCTCGCTCCGGGAGCGCCTGGTGGCGGTGCGGAGGATGGAGGCGCGGTGAAGCGGAAGCTGGTCCTGTTCGACGTCGACGGAACCCTCCTGCTCACGGCCGGCGCCGGCCGCCGCGCCATCTTCGCGGCGTTGAGCGAGGAGATCGCGGACGTCTCCCCGCTCGACCGGATCCGGTTCGACGGCAAGACCGATCCGGAGATCGTGGCCGAGCTGCTGGCGGCGGTGGGGCAGCCCGAGCCGCGGGACTCGCCGCGGGTGCGGCGCGTGTGCCAGCGCTACGTGGGCCACCTCGCGCGCGAGCTCCAGCTTCCCACGTCCCGAACCACGGTCATGCCCGGCGTGCTCCCGCTGCTCGACCGGCTGCAGGGAGAGACGTCCGTGGTGCTCGGTCTGCTCACCGGCAACGTGGCCCCGGGCGCGGCGCTCAAGCTGCGCTCGGGCGGAATCGATCCGGGCCGCTTTCCGGTCGGTGCCTACGGCTCCGACGCGGGATATCGTCACGAGCTGCCGCCGATCGCCGCGGAGCGGGCCCTGCCGATCTTCGGCCGGGTGCCGAGCGGCGCCGAGGTGGTGATCATCGGCGACACTCCGGCCGACATCGGCTGCGGTGCGGGCATCGCCGCGCGCGCGCTCGGCGTGGCGACGGGGTCCTTCTCGGTGGCCGAGCTCGTCGCGTGCGGCCCCCACGCGGCGTTCGAAGACCTGTCCGACACCGGCCGGGTGCTGGAGGCGATCTTCGGATGACCTGGTCCGTGCCCGAGCTCGGTCCCTCCCTCGGCCAGCTCGGCGACCCGGTGCTGGTGCCTTCCCGCAGCCCCATCGGCGTGACACTGGACGACATCCGACTCGATCTGGTGACCGGCGTCTTCGATCTCGCGGGCGCGGGACGCGCCTTCGCCGCCTCCGGCGACCGCGACGGCGCCGTGGCCTCGCTCGGACGGGTGGCCTGGCTGGCACTGTGGGAGCGCGCGGTGGACGCCGCGGCGGCACGGATCGGCGGTGCGGTCAATGCCCACTTCCGCGAGGCGGCGGCCGAGTCGCGGTTTCCTCCGCGCCGGCTCGGCGCCCTGCTGCTGAGTGACGACGATACCCGGGCCATCGCCGCGCGGCTAGGCAGCGGTGGGGCGCCGCTGGTGACGGCGTTGGACGCGCTGGAGCAGTCGGGCCGCGCCACTTCGAGCCCGCTCCGGTCCGGTGAACCCGATTGGCAGGCCTCGCTCACGGCGGCCAGCCGCCGCCTGGAATCCGCCTGGCGTGGGCTGGAATCGGCCGCGGCGGCCGAGCAGGAGCGTTGGGTGATGGAGATCGAGCAGGTGCGCGCCTGGCGGCGCCCGACCTGGCCGGTCTGGTTGCTCACGGCGGTAGTGCTCAGCGGCGCCAGTTACCTGGGTCTCGTTCTCGGCGGGTTCGTGCCGGTGCCGGCACCGCTCCGGGGTTTCGCCTCCTTCTGGTGGAACTGGCCGTGAGCGTGCTCGGCGTTGGCGTGGACCTGGTCGATCTCGCACGAGTCGCCCGGTTGCTGGACAACAAGGGCGAGCAGGCGATGACCCGCTTCTTCACGGACGAGGAGCGCGCGTACCTCGCCACGCGGCCCGATCCCACCGGTCACGCGGCCGCACGGATCGCGGCGAAGGAGGCGGTGTATAAGGCGCTCCAGGTGCTCCCTGGCGCACGTGGGGTAGGCTGGCAGGAGATCGAAGTGACCCGCGATGACGACGGCCGGCCGGCGATCCGGCTCCATGGCCTGGCGCAAAGCCTGTCGCAAGGCTGCGGGGGGCTTCGCATTCAGGTCTCGCTCACCCACTCGGGCACGGCCGCGGGAGCGGTGGCGGTAGTGCAGACGCCTTGAATCTCCTCGCCCACCCAGCCTCATGCGTCAGAGTGCCTTCCAATTCCGAGTGCCGGACTCTACTTTAATCGCTGGTCTCTTCAAATCGGTGAGAATGATTCTCAGTGGTGCGATGCTTCCGCTCCTCGTCTGGATGGCCGCGGCCATTCCGCAGCAGACCCAGGGCCCAGCGGCGGGGGAGGACCGGGCGCCGGTCGTCCGGCGGGTGGCCGCCACGGCCCAGCTAGCCGCTCAGGAGTACCGCGCTGGTGTGGTAGACGGCCGGGTGGTGGCCAAGAACGAGGTGGAGGAGGCCAGCATGTTCCTCCAGGAAGCCCGGCGCTCGGCCGCGCTTCTCCCCAGCGACAGCGCCCAACCCGCTCTCCACCAGATCGACAGCCTGATTCGCCTGGTGAGCCGGACCTCGCCCCCCGACACGCTCGATGCCCGCGTGCGGAGCCTGGCCGAGGGGCTGTCCCGCCGGTTCGGGGTCTCGCTCGACGAGTTGCCCGCCGAGGCGCCGTCGCTGGCCCGTGGGGCCGAGATCTACCAGGCGAATTGTGCGGGCTGCCACGGTGCCATCGGGCGGGGTGACGGGCCACAAGCTACGGGTCTCGAGCCGCCGCCGGCCAACCTCGCCGATCACGCCGCGCTCCACGACGTTTCTCCGCTCGACTACTACCGTCGCATCAGCATTGGCACCGTCGGCACCGCAATGCCGGCTTTCGAAGCCCGCCTGCCCGCGGAGGACCGCTGGGCCGTGGCGCTCTACGCCAGCGTGCTCCGGCTGCCCGCTCCGGCAGGAGAGGTGCCGCCGGCGCTCCGGGCGTTCGCGACCACCGGCCGGATGTCGGACGATCAAATGGTCGCGGCCCTCGGGTTGCACGACGCCACCGAGCCGGGCGCCCTCGCCCGGGTGGCCGCCGTGCGCACGTTCCAGTCGGATGCCAGCGCCGCCGCCACCGCCCAGATCTTCGACCGGGTGCGCGGGCAGGTGGATTCGGCCTACACCCTGGCCCGCGCGGGTAACCCCGCGGCGACGGCTCGCGCGGTCGATGCGTATATGACGTTCGAGCAGGTCGAGCGAACGGTCCGGACAAAGGACGCGGCGCTCGCGGCCGAGCTGGAGGCGTCGTTCGCGACGCTCCGGGCCCGTGCGGCAGGCGGAGCCACACCGTCGGAGCTGAGCGCCATCCGGGGCCAACTCGCGGCGGGGCTGGAGAAGGCAGAGCGCACCATCGGCAACGATCTCTCGCCGGTCAATCTCTTCTTCCAGTCGTTCATCATCCTGCTGCGGGAAGGGCTCGAGGCGATTCTGATCGTCGGCGCCCTCATGACCTTCCTGAGCAAGATGGGCGCGGGCCACCGCAAGCGGGACATCAACATCGGTGTGGCTGCCGCCGTCGGCGCCAGCCTGCTGACCGCGCTGGCGCTGGAGACGATCTTCGTGCTCTCGCCCGCCAAGCGGGAGGCGCTGGAAGGCGGCACCATGATGGTGGCCACGGTGGTGCTGTTTTACGTGAGCTACTGGCTGCTGTCCAAGATGGAAGTGGTGAAGTGGAATCACTTCGTGAAGAGCAAGGTGCAGGACGCCCTGTCCAGCGGGTCCGCCCTCGCGCTGTCGGCCGCCGCGTTCCTGGCGGTCTACCGCGAAGGGTTCGAGACGGTGCTCTTCTATAAGGCGCTGTTTCTGTCTGGCGGCGGCGGTGGCGCCATGCCGGTGGTGGGCGGCATCGCGGCCGGCTCCGTGGTCCTGCTCATCATCTACGTGGCCATTCACCGGTTCGGGGTGCGGCTTCCACTCAAGCCGTTCTTCGCGGTCACCAGCGCGTTCCTCTACTACATGGCCTTCGTGTTCGCCGGTAAAGGCGTCGCCGAGCTGCAGGAAGGCAATCTGATCCCCAGCAGCTTTGCCCCCTGGGCCCCGCGCATCCCGGCGCTCGGCATTTACCCCACGGCAGAGTCGCTCGCGGTACAGGGGCTCCTGCTGGTCCTGCTCCTGGTGGCACTGGTCTGGAATTTCGTGCTGGAGCCCCGCCGGGTGCGCCGGCGGACCCGAGCCACGGTGCCCGAAGGGCGGGGCGCGCACCACGACCTGCTCCGCTCGTTGGAGCGGATGGAAGCCGATCTGGCGGAGATGCAGGCCGAAGTGGAGCGGATGCGGAGGAACATCGCGATGCCGGCCCCCGGGGCTGCCGCCTCCAAGCCGCCGCGGTGAGCTTCACGACCCCCGACCTTTGCGACCAGTTCGCCCAACACCTCCGCGCGGCGGAGCCGCTGTTCCGCGACTGGGGTGGGGTGTTGAGCTTCGCGGGTCAGATCGAGACGGTGCGGGTGTTCGACGACAACGCGCTGGTGCGGCAGGTGCTGGAGAGCGAGGGCCGGGGACGGGTGCTGGTGGTGGACGGCGGTGGCTCGGTGCGCTCAGCGTTGGTGGGCGGACGGCTTGCCGCGCTGGCCCAGCAGAACGGCTGGAGCGGGCTCGTGGTGCACGGCTGCATCCGCGATTCGGCCGAGCTTGCGGGTACGGCGGTAGGGGTGAAGGCGCTCCACGCCGTTCCGATGCAGAGCGGCAAGGCGGGAACGGGGCAGCGGAGCGTGCCGGTCACCTTTGCCGGTGTGACCTTCACTCCCGGCGCCTACCTGTACGCGGATCGCGATGGTATGCTGGTAGCCGATCGCGACCTGCTGCGGCCCTGAATGCCGAAACTCGAACGGCTCGCCAATGCTGGCGAGCCGTTCGAGTACGTGGTAGATCGCCCCCTGAGTTTTCGGAGACGGACCGAAGTGCCCGCTCCACCCTTCTTCGACCTACCACTTTTTGGATGAAAGTCCTCTTCATTCCGACCTTGTAAGTAGAAGCAAGGGCAGTGCCACTTGGTGCATCACCGTAAGTCATTATGGTACTGGGTCTTAGGGAAGAGCGCCAGAAATGCGCGAGTGGGCTGAAAATGTCGAAGGATTAAACACTACAAAAGACGCACCTGTAATCAATTGAAGTTGCAGCAGTTGCGTCACTGCCTAATTCTTTGACCTCGTCACTTGCTTGCCACCCTCGAGGTAGCCCCCAGGCGCCGGACTGGCCCCCTCCCGCCAGACCGTGAGCAGCCAGACGCCCACCCCGATCAGAATCACCGACGTCAGCTGCGCCAGCGTGAATGGCCCGAGGAACCGATCATCCTTGGCCCGGAGAAACTCCACCGCGAAGCGCTCCGCGCCGGCGAACACCAGGTAGAGCCCGAAGAGCCAGCCCACCGGACGCATCCGCCGCCTCAAGCTCCAGAGCACCCCGAACGCGAGCAGCATCAGGGTGGTCTCATAGAGTTGGGTCGGATGCACTGCCAGGACGGTCGACGGATTGGTGCCCGCCGGCACCGGAATGCCGAACAGGTGCTGCATGTTGCCGGCGGTGGAGGGCGGGAGCCCGCGGGGAAAGCGCACTGCCCAGGGCACGCTGGACGGCCGGCCGTAGTCGTCGTTCACCATGAAGCAGCCGACCCGACCCAGGGCGTAGGCCGCCGCGAGCGCGGGGGCGACCAGCTGCATGGTCCAGCGGAGGGGGACTCGAACGCGCCAGCCGTTGAGGATCACCGCCGCCGTCCCGCCGAGGAAGCCGCCATACCACACCAGTCCGCCTCGGGAGAAGAGCGCGCCCGGGTCGCGGGTGAGGGCCACGTACCAGAGCTTCGCCCCGATGATACCGCCGATGACCGCGGCGGCCACCATGTCGGCCGCATAGTCCTCCGCGAATCCACGGCGCCGGAGCTCCAGCGAGATCAGCCAGCCTCCCACGAGGAAAGCCACCATCATCATGATGCCGTAGCCGGTGATCTCCAGCGGGCCCAGGTGAAAGACCAGGGGATAGATGGTCATGAGGCGAGTCCAGAGACGAGAGATGGCGCGACCAGCCCGGGGATCGGGAGGTCGTCGCGCGGCTCGAGCTCCCACCCGCTTCGCTCCCCGCGTGCCAGGCGCCACGCGCCCGCGGCGGCGATCATCGCCGCGTTGTCGGTGTTGAGCCGCGGAGAAGCTACGCTCACCCGGGCTCGTCCCGCCAGCCGCTCGCGGAGGCGCGCCACCAGCGCCCGGTTGCAGGCGACCCCGCCGCCGATCATCCCCCGCTCGTAGCCCAGCGCCTCCACCGCATGCGCCGCCTTGGCCGAGAGCACGTCGATCACCGCGTCCTGAAAGCCGCGCGCAAGGTCGGCCCGCTCGGCTTCGGGGAGCTCCCGCTGGCCGTCCGGTCCGCGCACCGCGCGGAGCACCGCCGTCTTGAGGCCGGAAAAGGAGAACGCGTACCGGTTGGGGCCTTCGCGGGCCAGCTCCTGGAGCATGGGACGGGGAAAGCGATGGCGATCGCTCCGGCCCTCCCGCGCCAGCCGCTCGATGGGGGCGCCGCCGGGATAGCCCAGGCCCAGCAGCTTGGCGACCTTGTCGAACGCCTCTCCCGCCGCGTCGTCCAGCGTCTGTCCCAGAAGCCGGTACTCACCCCAGGCCGGTACGTCGAGCAGCATGGTGTGCCCCCCGCTCACCAGCAGGGCGACGAACGGGGGCCCCAGCTCCGGATCTTCCAGCACCGGTGCGAAGATGTGACCCTCCAGGTGATTCACGCCGAGCACCGGCCGGTCGAGGCTCATCGCGAGCGTCTTGGCGTACATCACGCCGACCAGGAGCGCTCCCACCAGACCGGGTCCCGCGGTCACCGCGATCCCGTCCACCTGAGGAAGGCCGATTCCCGCGTCTCCCAGCGCGCGCTCCACGACGGATCCGAGGGTCTGCAGGTGCGCCCGGCTCGCCAGCTCGGGCACCACGCCGCCGAATATTCGATGGACGTCTTGCGACAGGATGACCAGGCTACCGAGCTCGGGGCGCCCGCCCCGCTCGGACCGGAGCAGCGCGGCCGACGTCTCGTCGCAGGAGGTCTCGATCCCCAGGATCCACTCGGCCACGTCAGGTCCCCGGCTCGGCCAGCAGGCGCTCGAGCAGGGCGCGATTGACCGGTGAGTTCCAGTCGTGCGCGCCGATGATGCGCTTCACGATGACGCCCTGGCGGTTGAGCAGGAAGCTCTCGGGCACGCCGGTGGTCTGGTAGATCTGCTGGATTCGGGTGCTCCGGTCCTGCAACAGGTCGAACGACAGCCCCAGCTGCTGCCCGAATGCCCGGACCTCGTCGGGCTCGCCTTCGTCGATGCTCACCGCGGCGACCGCGAAGCCGCGGGGGGCGAGGGCCCGATAGACCTGCTCCATCGCCGGCATCTCGATCTTGCAGGGCTCGCACCAGGTGGCCCAGATGTTCACCAGGGTGACCTTGCCCCAGTAGCGCTGCCGGAGCGTCACCGAATCGCCGGTGGCGAGGTCCACCGCGTTGAAGTCCGGCGCGGTGGCGCCCACCTCCACGGAGGCGACCTCGCTGCCGACCCGGGTGAGCACGGCCGCCCCGGTGGCGACGCCCGCCAGCACCACCCCGACGAAGATCCATTGCCTGGACATCGGTCGCCTCAGACGGGCACGGCGCATTGCCGGATGAGGGTTCGTACCGCCTCCGCCGGGTCGGCGGTGCCGAACACGGAGGTGCCAGCCACGAAGGTGTCGGCCCCGGCCGACCATGCCTGGCCGATCGTGGCGCGGGTGATGCCACCGTCGACCTCGAGCGCCGCGCGGGATCCGCCCCGGTCCAGCATCGCGCGGGCCCGGCGGATCTTGTCGGTGGCGTTAGGCAGGTAGGACTGACCGCCGAATCCCGGGTTCACCGACATGATCAGCAGCAGATCGAGATCATCCACCACCTCTTCCGCCAGAGCCAGCGGGCTGGCCGGGTTGAGCGCCAGGCCCGCCAGCATGCCGCGCTCGCGCACGACGGCGAGCTGCCGCTGCACGTGCCAGGTGGCTTCGGGGTGGAAGGTGAAGACCGTGGCGCCCTCGTCGGCGAACTCGGCGATGTACTGCTCCGGCCGCTCGACCATCAGGTGCACGTCGATCGGACGGTCGGTAATCCGCCGGACGGCGTGAATGACCGGTGCGCCGAAGGTGAGATTGGGCACGAAGTGGCCGTCCATCACATCCACGTGGATCCACTCGGCTCCGCCGGCGAGCGCCTGCTCGATCTCCTCCCGCAGCCGCCCGAGGTCGGCGCTCAGCACGCTGGGGGCGATGCGCACGCTCACAGTCCTCCTCCGGTCGGGGCCGCGGCGCTCACCACCAGGTCGACCGCAGCACCTCGGGGCTGGCCGCTCCCGACCCCCGGGCGGGTCGCGATCACCACACCGGCTTCGGGGCCCGCACGTACGGTGTCGATCCGGCCCACCTTGACTCCGGCCGCGTCGAACACCTTCTCCGCGTCGGGAAGCGCGAAGCCGATCACGTCGGGGACGGTGGCCGGCGCCGGGCCGCCGCTCAGGACCAGCTCCACGTTGCTGTTGGGCGCCAGCACCATCTCCGGCGGCGGATCCTGCCACAGCACGGTTCCGCGGGGTGAGGTGTCGCTGGGCCGCTCCTCCTCGATCCGCGGCCGGAATCCCAGCCCGGCCAGCTTGGCCCGCGCCGCCGCCTCGGGAAGGCCGAGCACCCGGGGAATCGGGTGGTCGGTGCCGATCACCGAGCCCGGCGAGATCCACAAGGCCGACACTCCATAGCCTACCACGAACGTGAGCGTCACCAGACCGAGGTCGCGCAGGAACCGCCGGAGCGGCGTGCCCGGACCGAAGGAGAAGGCCGGTCCGGTGTGACGTCGTGTCCTCATCGGGCGCGCCTCAGCCGGGCCGCGAAGGCTCCGTCCATATGATGACGCTGCGGGAGGATCATGAGATCTCCGTCGGGTGACTGCAGGGCCGGCGGGAACGTCTCGCTGGGCTCGCGCTTGAACTCCCGGTGCCGGTCGAGAAAACGAGCGACCTGCCGCTCGTTCTCCTCCGGCTCCAGGGAGCAGGTGGCGTAGATCAGCAGCCCGCCGGGCGCCACCACGGTGGCGGCGCGGTCCAGCAGCTCGGCCTGGCGCCGCTCCAGCATGGCGAGCGCGTCAGGCGTGATCCGAACGCGAGCGTCGGGATGCCGGGCGAAGGTCCCGGTGCCCAGGCAGGGCGCGTCGAGCAGCACCGCGTCCAGCGGCCGGAGCGGCGGGTGCCGCGCGTCCGCTACCACCGTCTGCTCCCGTCCGCTGCCCGCTCGGGCGAGATTGGCCACGAGGCGCCGCACCCGGGCACGGCTCACATCCGCGGCGATGACGCCTGCCACCCGGCGGCCCAGTGAGATCGTCTTGCCGCCCGGCGCGGCAGCGGCGTCGTAGAGCGTCACCTCCGGCGGCAGATCGGCGAACCGGGCGAGCAGCGCCTGCGCCGGATCCTGCACTAGGAAGGCACCTTCGTCGTAGCCCGGAAGATCGGTGGGCCGGGTCCGATCGGTGATCAGACCCGCGCCGTACGGCGCCGGCTCCACCGCGATCCCGGCCCCGCGCCATCTCGCCTCCAGCGCGGGAAGCTCCTCGCGGGCTGCCTGGAGGACCAACCGGGGCCTGGTGTTGTTCCAGAGGAGAAGCGCGCGGGTCTCCTCCGGACCGTACCGCTCGAGCCAGCGCTCCACCATCCACCGTGGATGGGAGAACTCGTCGGCCAGGCGCGCGGCGGCACCGCGGGCAGCGGCGGTGCCGCCGTCGGGCGCGGACGTGGCGGGACCCAGGCGGCGGAGCACCGCGTTCACGAAGCCGCCCGCTCTGGCGCCGCCGACTTCCTTGGCCAGGGTGACGCTGGTGTCCACCGCGGCATGGGCGGGGATCCGGTCGAGCGCCGAGAGCTGAAAGGCGCCGAGTCGGAGGACCTCCTTGAGCTGGGGGGCAACGCCATCCCAGCCGCGGGGTACCAGCGGTGCCAGCCGTTCATCGAGGGTGTTCTGGCTTCGCAGCACGCCCGCCGCCAATTCGTGCGCCAGCCGCCGGTCGGCGGCGGACAGATCCTTCACGGCCTGATCCAGGGCCAGGCCGAACGGCCGGCCGGCGCGGACCTGCTGCAGCACCTCGAGCGCGGCCCGGCGCGATGCGACGCCCGATCCGGGGGAATCCACTGTCGCGTCGGTCTACTCCAGCATTCCGCGCAGTGGACTCGACGGCACCGCCACTTCGCGGCGGGGCATCCGGCCGGCGAGATAGGCCGCGCGTCCGGCCTCGACGGCCAGGCGCATCGCGCGCGCCATGGTCGGCGGATCCTGCGCTTCGGCCAGCGCGGTGTTCATCAGGATTCCGTCGACGCCCTGCTCCATGGTGACACAGGCGTCGGACGCGGTGCCCACTCCGGCGTCGACGACCACCGGTACCCTCAGCCGGCGCTTGATGGTGCGGATGCCGTACGGATTGAGCAGCCCCAGCCCGCTTCCGATGGGCGAGGCGAGCGGCATGACGGCGGCGCAGCCGGCATCTTCCAGCCGAAGCGCCGTGATCAGGTCGTCGGTGGTATAGGCCAGGACCTTGAAGCCGTCGCGCACCAGCTCGCGGGTGGCCAGCAGCAGGCCCTCGGCGTCGGGGAGCAGCGTCTCCCGGTCGCCGATGACCTCCAGCTTGACGAAATCGTTGAATCCGGCCTCGCGGCTGAGCCGGGCGTAGCGGATGGCCTCGTCGGCCGTGTAGCAGCCGGCGGTGTTGGGAAGGAGGAAGTACTGATCCGGGCTCAGGTGGAAGAGAATACTCTCTTCCTTGCTGCGGTCGAGGTCGACCCGGCGCACCGCGACCGTGACGATCTCGGCGCCCGAGGCATCGATGGCGCGCACCATGTCGTTGTTGGTGCGGTATTTCCCGGTGCCTACCATGAGCCGGGAGCGGAAGCTCCGGCCGCCGATGGTGAGCGGACTGTCCAGGGCTGGTTCGTGGGCGAGCGTGGCGGTCATGCGGGGAACATAATGAGGTTCGGCTCGCTTCACCCTCCGCCCACGAAGTGCACCAGCTCGATGGTGTCGCCCTCGGCAACGGGGGTCTCGGCGAGACGGGGGCGCCGGACGATCTCGCGGTTGAGCTCCACCACCACGCTGCGAGGGTCGAGGCCAAGCTGCGCCAGGAGCTCCAGCAGGGTGGCCGGCCCCGCGATCTCGCGGGTCTCGCCGTTCACGAGCACCTGGAGCCGGCTCATGAGGCGTCCAGCCATGGCTGCAGCAGGGCCAGCGCCGCGGCGGCGGAGTCGGGCGCGCGCCAGAGCGCGGAGATCGCGGCCACGCCGTAGGCACCCGCGTCGCGGACTTCGGGGGCACGCGCCGGATCGATGCCGCCGATGGCGATCACCGGCCGCCCCAGCGACGCCGTCTCCCTGACCAGGTCGAGTCCCACCGCCGGCCGATCCGGATGGGAGCCGCTCCGGAACACGCTCCCCACCAGGAGAAAGTCCGCCCCCTCCTCCACCGCCCGCGCCGCCTCGGACGGACTGTGCACCGAGCGGCCGATCCACCCCTGCGGAAAGATGCCGCGCGCGTCTTCCGCCGTGAGGTCCTCGGCGCCGAGCTGGAGGCCTTGCGCGCCCAGGGCGGCGGCGATGTCCGGCCGGGCGTTCACGAACACCGATGCCTCGGGCGGCCGGGCGAGCGCCATGAGCCGGCGGGCGGCCGCGGTGAGGACGGCCCCGCTGGCGGAGCGGTCGCGGGCGTGGAGGGCCACGGCCGGACCGGCGGCGGCGATCGCCGCCGCACGGATTCCCAGATCCGGTGCCGCGAGCACGACGGCGTCGGTGATGGCATGGAGACGCGGCAACGGTCTCACGCGAACTGCTCTCCGACGCTCACCCCACGCCCGCGGACCCACGCGCCCACCGGGAGCCGGGCCTTTCCGGCCGGCTGGACCTCCTTGAGGGCGACGGCCCCGCGCCCGCACGCCACGACCAGGCGCTCGTCGGCCGCCAGCACCGTGCCCGGCGCGCCGTGCGCGATGGAGGCTGCCGCGCCGAAGAGTTTGAGCGGTGCTCCGGCGTGCGAGGTCCACGCGCCGGGGCTCGGGTCGAACGCCCGGACCTGCCGCACCACGGCCTCCGCATCCCCGGCCCAGTCGAGATGGGCCGACTCCCGCTCGATCTTGGGAGCGTAGGTGGCGGCGCCGTCGTCCTGCGGCTCGGCGGTGACCGATCCCGTGGCGAGCAGCGAGAGCACGCTGGTCAGCGCGGCCGCCCCGAGCACCGCGAGCCGGGCAGCCAGCGCGCCGGCGGTCTCATTGGGGCCGATGGCCGTGGCCACCCGATGGAGCACCGGTCCGGTGTCGAGCCCCTCTTCCATGCGCATGATGCTGATGCCGGTCTCTCCGTCTCCCGCGAGCAGGGCATGCTGCACCGGCGCGGCGCCGCGCCAGCGGGGGAGCAGTGAGGCATGGACGTTGATCATGCCGTGGGCTGGAACATTCAGCACCTCGCGGCGCAGCACGTGACCGTAGGCCACGACCACGCCGAGCTCGGGCTCCAGCCGCCGGAGGCTGGCGAGGAAGAGATCGCCGACCGGCCGGACCGGCTGCAGCAGCGGGAGCTGCTCCCGCTCGGCGACCAGCTTGATGGGTGGAGGGACCAGGGTGGAGCGGGAGCGCCCCTGTGGCTTGTCGGGCTGGGTGACGACGCCGGCGATTACCTGGCGCTCGCGGAGGAGCGCCTCGAGCGAGGGGACGGCAAACTCCGGCGTGCCGAAGAAGACGATCCGCATCACTCCGACCGGGCGGATTCCGGCTGCACCTCTTTGAGGTAGCTCGCGTCATCCTTGTGCTCCCGCCGCCAGCGGGCCAGCAGGATCTGCCGCTTCACCAGACTCAAGTGATCGAGGAAGAGGATGCCGTCGAGGTGATCGATCTCGTGCTGGATGGCCCGCGCCTTGAGGCCGGTGGCCTCGCGCCGGTAGCGCTGTCCGTCCTGATCGACCGCCTCGATGACCACCCGCTCGGGGCGGCCGACATCGCCGAAGATCTCGGGAATGGAGAGGCAGCCTTCCTCGGCGGTCGAGCGACCCTCGGTCTCGACGATCACCGGGTCGATCATGGCGAACCGATCGCCGTCGGCATCGACCACCGCCACCCGGCGGGCCACCCCGACCTGATTGGCGGCGAGACCGACGCCGCGGGCGGCGTCCATCGTCTCGAACAGGTCCTCGACCAGCCGGCGGACGTCGTCGTCCACCGCGCCCACCTCCGCGCTGTGTTGCCGGAGGACGGGAGAGCCCAGCAGGTGCAGGGTCCTGAGGCTCATGCCGCGGACACGCTCTGGGCCGAGGCGCCGCCGATGCGCACGATCCGCGACCGCTCGACGATGACGCTGGCCGTGCCGCTCTCCACCGTCACCCGGGTCTCCTTCACACCATCGGCCTCCACGTCCTTGATGTCCTTCACCCGCCCGATGATGCCACCGCTGGTCATCACCTCGTCGCCCTTTTTCAGGTTCGCCAGCATCTCGGCGTGCTTCTTTCTGGCCTGGCCCGACGGGCGCAGGATGAGGAAATAGAAGACCAGGCCGATCGCGACCATCTGCAGCAGCAGGACGCTGAGTCCGCCGCCCGAACCGGATTGGGTTCCGAACATGGTCTCTCCTCAGGTGCCTCGAGCATAGTGGCGGCGGAGCCATTCGTAGCGCCAGCCGTCGAACGTGCCGGCGAGCAGGTGCGCCCGCGCCTGCTCGCCCAGCCGGACCAGGAACCGGACATTGTGCAGCGAGATCAGCCGGAGCCCCAGGATGTCCTCGATCACGAACAGGTGCCGGAGATAGCCCCGGGGAAACGTGGTGCAGGTCTCGCAATCGCACTCGGGGTCGAGCGGCTCGTCCGATCCGGTGAGCGCGGCGCCCCGCACGTTGATCCTGCCGGTCGGGAGCCACGCGGTCCCGTGGCGGCCGTTCCGGGTGGCCGCCACACAGTCGAAGAGATCGATGCCGCGGGCGATCCCCTCGACCAGGTCCGCCGGGAAGCCGACACCCATAAGATAACGGGGGATCTCCCGCGGCAGGGCAGGCTCCAGCGCTTCCAGCACGCGATGCATCACCGGTTTCGGCTCGCCCACCGAGAGACCGCCGATGGCGATCCCGGTCCACGGTCCTGCCGCGAGCGTGCCCTCCAGCGAGCGGCGGCGGAGATCGTCGTGGGTCCCGCCCTGGATGATGGGCCAGATCGTCTGGCAGCCCCCATCGCCCAGCTGGCCGTGCCTGGCCTTGCAGCGCGCGAGCCAGCGCAGGGTCCGCTCCATCCCGTCGAGCGCCGCGTCGTGCGGGGCCTGGCCAGGCACCACGTGATCGAAGGCCATGGCGACGTCGGCCCCGAGGGCCCACTGAATCTCCATGGCGCGCTCGGGCGTGAGGGTCCGGTAGGAGCCGTCGACGTGGCTCTGAAATTCGACGCCTTCCTCGGAGATCTTCCGGAGCCCTTCGAGCGAGAACACCTGGAAGCCGCCCGAGTCGGTGAGCATGGGGCGGTCCCAGGTGGTGAACCGGTTGAGTCCGCCCATCGAGCGGATCACGTCTTCGCCGGGGCGGAGGTGCAGGTGATAGGTATTGCCCAGGATGATCTGGGCCGCGGTGCGGCGGACGTCTCCCGCGCTCAGGCCGCGGACCACCCCGTGGGTGCCGACCGGCATGAACGCGGGGGTCCGCACCTCACCGTGGGGCAGGCTGAGGGTGCCCGCGCGGGCGGCGCCGGAGGTGGCCTCGACCCGAAACTGGAACATCAGCCGAGAATGCGATCGATCTGCCGCCGATGCACCAGGTCGTGACCCGCCATCATCCGGATCATCAGGTCGACGCTTTCGAGTCCCCGCTCGCTGTGCAGCCCCGCGCGTTGGCGCTGCTCCGGCGTGAGCGTTCGCCAGAGGTTGAGATTGCCGCCGCGCAATCCACCCAACTGACCGAGCGCCACGTCGAGCGGCACGTCCGCGTAGCGGAGCACCGAGACCCAGCGGTCCTGATCGTAGCCCTGGAGTGGAGGCTGGTCTTCGGTGAGCGCCATCCGGATGCGGAAGCTCATGACCAGCTCGGCATCGGCGAGGTGTTGAATCACCTCGATCACCGACCACTTGCCCGGCGCCTCCGGCCGGCGGAGCCGGGCCTGGTCGAGTCCGGCCACCCGACGTTGGAGCCAGGGGACTTGCTCCGCCGCCACCGCCAGCGGGTCTTTGGAGCCCAGCAGGTCGAGCAGCGCACGCACGTAGCCGGCGGCGGCAGCGGCGTTGCCTGCCGGATTGGTAAAGGTCATGGAAGCTCCCGGACTCAGAGGATCACCATCGCGTCGCCATAGGAATAGAATCGGTATCGGTCGGCAACGGCGTGCTGGTACGCGGCCATCGTCAGCTCCCAGCCCGCAAAGGCGCTCACCAGCATGAGCAGGGTGGAGCGGGGCAGATGGAAGTTGGTGATCAGCCGGTCCACCACCCGGAAGGTGTAGCCGGGCGTGATCATGAGCGAGGTCTCGCCGGCCCCCGCCCGGATCATACCGTCCGAGTCCGCCGCGCTCTCGAGCGCGCGTACCACGGTGGTGCCCACCGCCCAGACCCGCCCGCCTTGCTCGTGCACCAGCTCGATGAGCGCGGCGAGCCGGGGAGTAATCTCGTAGCGCTCGGGATGCATCGCGTGTTCCCGGGGGTTCTCGACCTCGACCGGCTTGAAGGTACCAGGTCCGACCTGGAGATCGAGCCCGGAGATCACCACCCCGTTCGCGCTCAGCGTATCGAGCAGCTCGGGGGTGAAGTGCAGGCCGGCCGTCGGCGCCGCCACGCTCCCCTCGAGCCGGGCGTAGACGGTCTGGTAGCGAGTCTCGTCCTGGTCGGTCGGCGCGCGGGTGATGTAGGGCGGGAGCGGCAGCAGACCGAATCGGGCAATGGCGTCCTCCGCCGCGAGGCCGACGAACCGCACCAGCCGGTTGCCGTCCGGCAGCACCTCCACCGTCTCCACCTCGGCGCCCTCCGCTAGCGCGATGCGCTTTCCCGGCTCCAACGCGCTGCCCGGCTTCCCCATGGCGAGCCAGGTGTCGCCCGGGCCGGGGTGAATCAGCAGCACTTCCGCTGGCGCGCCCGAGGGACGCCGTCCCAGGAGCCGCGCGTGGCGGACCTTGGTGGTGTTGAGCACCAGGAGATCGCCGGGAGGGATGATGGACGGAAGCTGGGAGAAGCGCGAATCCACCAGCACGGCGCCGGACACCGCGCGGGTATCGCCGGGGAGCATCTCGGGCCGGCGGAAGGCCCCGCTCCGTCGGCCGGGCCGCCGCGCCGGGTCCGGGCCTGCGCGCCGGTCGCCGGCCTGGGCTTCGCGCCGGTCGGCCCGTATCACCATCAGCAGCCGGCTCGCGCTCCTGTCCGCCAGCGGCTCCTGGGCGATGAGCTCGGGCGGAAGGTCGTAGTCGAAATCAGCGGTGCGAAGGCGGGGCTCAGCCGTCAAAGATCGTCGTCTGCCCGACGGGCGGCGTCAGGCCGAAGTGGCGGTAGGCGTGCGCGGTGGCGCACCGGCCTCGGGGCGTGCGCTCCAGGAAGCCCTGCTGAATGAGGTACGGCTCGTACACGTCCTCCAGTGTGCCCGCGTCCTCTCCCACCGCCACCGCGACGGTCCCCAGACCCACCGGTCCGCCGCCGAACTTCTCGATGATGGTGGTGAGAATGCGCGAGTCCATATCGTCGAGTCCGAAGCTGTCCACGTTGAGTCGGGCCAGGGCGGCATCCGCCACCTCGGTCGTGATCCGGCCGTCCGCCTTCACCTGGGCGTAGTCCCGCACCCGGCGGAGCAGCCGGTTGGCGACCCGCGGTGTGCCCCGGCTCCGCCGGGCGATCTCCGCGGCGCCGGTCTCGTCGATGGGGACCGCGAGGATGGTCGCGGAGCGCATCACGATGCGCTGCAGCTCGTCGGCCGGATAGAAGCCCAACCGCTCCACCAGACCGAAGCGGGCCCGCATCGGCGGGGTCAGGAGTCCGAACCGCGTGGTGGCGCCGACCAGGGTGAAGCGTTCGAGCGCCATGGGGATGGTCTGCGCGTGGGGTCCCTCCGAGATGCGGACGTCGACCCGGTAATCCTCCATGGCGGGATAGAGGAACTCCTCCAGCGCCGGCTTCATCCGGTGGATCTCGTCGATGAAAAGCATGTCGCCCGCGCCGAGCGACGTGAGCAGGCCGACCAGGTCGCCCGGTTTCTCCAGCACCGGACCGGAGGTGGTGCGGAGCTGCACGCCCATCTCCTTTGCCATGAGCATTGCAAGCGTGGTCTTGCCCAGCCCGGGCGGCCCGAAGAAGAGGGTGTGGTCCAGGGTCTCCCGGCGCTGCTTGGCGGCATCGATCGCGATCTGGAGCGAGCTCTTCACCTGCGCCTGGCCGATGAACTCGTCCAGTCTGGATGGCCGGAGCGCGGCATCGGCGCCGGTCTCCTCGGGGAGGACCTCGGGGGTGGTGACCTGTAGTCTCGTCATGTGGTGCACCTGGGCCTTCAGTCGTCCAGCCGCGCGGTCCAGCGTACCGGGCGGGTACCCGGCTCGATCAGGTGCCGGGCGTGGCAATGATTGCAGACGTCGACCGTCTGGCTGGTGGTTGCCGGAACCAGCTTGCGATTGGTGGTGCCGCAGCGGGTGCAGTTCCACTCGGCGGTCACCGCGGCGACGGTCATGGGATCAGCGCCCTCCCCGGGCGGCGGCAAGCTGCTGCAGCGCGCGGCGGATAAGTTGCGACGGCTCCATCGGCGTCTCTTCGGCCAGGGCGGCTCGCACGGCGTCATCGGCCGCCGCGACTCCGTAGCCCAGGCTCACCAGTGCGCGGACCGCGTCCTCGGTGCCGGCCGGCCTCGACGGCTGCGGCTCCAGCATCAGGCCGCCGAACCGGTCCTGCAGCTCCAGCACGAGGCGCTCCGCCTTCTTCTTGCCGATGCCGCCGACGGAACTGAGCGCCGTGAGGTCCCGCGCGAGGATGCTGCGCACCGTGCGCTCCGGGCCCAGCGCCGAGAGCAGGGCGAGGGCCAGCTTGGGACCGAACCCGCTGGCGCCGAGCAGCCGTTGGAAGACCAACCGCTCCGCCGCCCGGTCGAAGCCGAACAGGGCCCAACCGTCTTCCTTCACCACCAGCTCGGTATGGAGACTCACCCGGCCGCCTTGGGGCGGAAGCCGCTCCGCTACGCCGGTGGGCACGGTCACGGCGTAGCCCACGCCGCCTTCGGTCTGCACCACGATGGTGTCGCCATCCCGCTCGGAGAGCGTGCCAGTCACCGTGGCGATCATCGCGCGCCCGTGACCTGGCGGAAGAACGCCGCCTGGCGGGTGGCGATCAACAGGTGGGTCAGCGCCACCGCCACACCGTCGGCCGCATCCGCCGGCTGAGGCGGCGCCTTGAGCCGGAGCAGCTGCGCCACCATGTACCCCACTTGGGGCTTCAGCGCCGCGCCCCGTCCCACCACCGCCTTCTTCACCTGCGCCGGCGAGTACTCCGCGATCGTCACCCCGGCCTGCTCGGCCGCGAGCAGGATGACGCCGCGGGCATGGCTCAGCACCACCGTGGTCCGCACGTTCTTGCCGTAGAAGGCGCTCTCCACGGCCATCGCATCCGGCGCGTGCTGGGTGAGGAGCGTGGCCATGCCCTCATGGATCATGCGGAGTCTCGCCGGCAGAGTGTCGCGAGCGGTGGTGGTGAGGGTGCCGCACTCGACCAGCCGGGGATGAGGTCCGGTCCCGCTCTCCACCACGCCATAGCCCAGGACCGCGGTGCCCGGGTCGATCCCCAGCACCCTCACCGAGGCGCTCTCAGGCCTCGGCCTCGGCCAGGTGGGCGGCGTCGATATCGAAGTTGGAGGAGACCTTGGAGACGTCGTCCAGCTCCTCCAGCACCTCCATCAGCCGGAGAATCCGCTCGGCGTCCACGCCCTCGACCTTGACGGTGTTCCTGGGCACCATCGTCAACTCGGCCGACTCGATCGCCAGCTTCCGCGCCCGGAGCGCGTCCTGCACCGCGTGGAAGGCGGCTGGGGTGGTGGTGATGACGAACTGATCGCCCTCCCGGGTGAAGTCTTCGGCGCCGGCGTCCAACGCCGCCTCGAGAGTCGGGTCCTCATCGTAGCGAGTGGCGTCAAGATAGATCTGGCCCTTCCGGTCGAACATCCAGGCCACCGAGTTGGTAGCGCCGAGGTTGCCGCCGTTGCGGCTGAAGGCGTGGCGGATCTCGGCGACCGTCCGGTTGGGATTGTCGGTGGTGGCCTCGATGAAGATGGCGGCGCCGCCGGGTCCGTAGCCCTCGTAGGTGAGCTCCTCGTAGACGCTCCCTTCCAGCTCACCGGTGCCCTTCTTTACCGCGCGATCGATGTTCTCGCCGGGCATGTTGACCGCCTTGGCGGCATCGATCGCGGTGCGGAGGCGGGGGTTGCCGCCGGGGTCGCCCCCGCCGCTTCGGGCGGCGACGGTGATCTCGCGGATGACCTTGGTCCAGGAGGAGGCACGCCGGGCATCGGTGACCGCCTTCTTCCGCTTGATCTGTTTCCACTTGCTATGGCCGGCCATAGCCGAACTCCTTACCGCTGACAAGGTTGGGACGCTGCGATGGGCGGGCTCTCGGACCCGGAGCGCAGGCGGAAACATAAGTCTGACAGCCGCTTGCGGCAACGCGCAGCACTTGACCGACACCGGTCCGGACGCTAGTCTCCCGCCTCATGAACCCCTGGAAAATCTGCCTGGCCGCGCTCGCTCTCGCGGTGGCCGCGTGCGGTGAGAAGCCGCCGAGCCCTCCCAAGATGTCGGACGTGTTCAGCCGGCTGCCGATCCCTCCGCAGGCGACCTTCGTCTCCCGGTCGGGCGGCGCCGATGCCCTGCAGATCACGCTGCGGACACCGATCCGGCCGGACCAGATCGCCACGTACTACCGCTCGGTATTCAAGAATGACGGCTGGAAGCTGATCAACGACGCCAAGGACCGGGGTGGAAGCGTGGTGCTCTTCGCGCAACGGGAGAACCGGCCGCTCTGGGTGCGGGTGAGGCTGGATCCTGGCACCGGGGGGGCTTTGGTGGATCTGGCGGGAGCCGTGGTGGACAGCGCGAAGGTGGCGCAGGCGTCCGGGAGCAAACCCACGTCGTAGCGCGCGCTCAGGACGACGGGTCCAGCATGTCCTCGAACCGGAGCCATCGCGGATAGAAATACAGATCCACGAACCCGGTCGCCCCGTTGCGGTTCTTGGCGATGATGAGCTCCGTCGCCCCTTCGACGCCGTGGCCCGGCCGATACATCTCCTCCCGATAGATCGCCAGCACCAAGTCCGCGTTCTGCTTGATGCTCCCCAGCGCGCCGAGATCGTCGAGCGTGGGCCGCGGGTCATCCCGGCCCGCGCGGTGTCGGGGCAGTTGCGCCAGCGCCAGCACCGCCACGTTGGCTTCGACCGCCAATCCTTTGAGCGCCCGCACGGCCAGCGCGATTCGCTCGTCCAGCCGCGCGGCCGGGCGGGGCGACGGGGTGAGCTGCAGCGAGTCGACCACCACCAGCTGGCGCCCGGGCACCTGCTCCAGCGCCGAGCCGACCTCATCGAAGCTTTCCCCCAGCAGCGGCCGGAGCAGGAGCGGGGCGTTGCGCAGGCGGAGCGCCGCGGCTCCCACCGCCGCCCGGGTGACCGCATCGAGCCGGCCCTGGCGGAGGTCGTCGATCGCCGCCTTGCCCTCGAGGGCGAGCGCGCGCTCCATCACCCGCTCGGGACTCATCTCACCGGAGAGATAGACGGCAGGAATGCCGGCCATCGCCGCGCGCACCGCGATGCCCAGTGCCAGGGCCGACTTCCCACTGGCCACGTCGCCGGCGAGCACCACCAGGTCCTGTCGGCGGAAGCCACCGCCCAGGGTCCGGTCGAGGGATGGAAACCCGGTGGCCACAGTGTCGGGCCCGGTGGATCCCGGCTCGATCGCGTCGATCCGCGCCACCAGCGCCTCGAGCGGTCCGGCCACCTCCCGTCGCGGCGTCACCGCTCCCCCCGGAACACCGCGCGGGCCGACCGCGCCGCCAGGGTGAGCGCCTCACCCGCCGCGCTGCCGCCCGATTCGCGGGCGGGCGCCACCAACTGGCTCAACACCTGGGCGACGCTCTCGGGCCGGGCCTCCCGGAGCTGACTCACCGCGGCGGTAAGCGCGCGCCGGAGCGGAGGCGGCATCGTGAGACTGGAGAGTCGCTGCTCCAGTGCCTGCACCCGCCGCCGGTGAGCCCGCTCCAGCGGTGGGGGCTCCACCAGGAGGTCCTGCGCCACTCTCACGGTGAGCCAGAGCGCGAAGACGCCCTCGCGCTTGGGCCCGCGGACGGTCTCGCTCAACAGGGTCAGCAGGGCGACGGCGGGCGGGTCCCAGGCACTCACGCCAGTGCCCGGGTGAGGGCAGTGAAGACCATCTCGGGCTGGATCTCGCGCATGCAGCGATGGTGCTCCAGCGGGCACGCGGGTCCGCCGTGACTGCTGCAGGGACGGCAGCCGAGGTCTCGCTCCACCACGGTCGCGCGCGCCTTGTAGGGAAAGAATCCGAACTGCCGCACCGTGGGTCCGAAGAGGGCGACCACCGGTGTGTCTAGCCCGGTGGCCATGTGCATGACGCCGGTGTCGCCCGAGATCAGCGCGGCCGACCGCTTGATCACGGCCCCGGTGCCCTGGAGGCTCAGGTCCCCCGCGGCGCTGGCGACGCGGGACCCGGCGCGCACCGCCAGGTCGGTGCCGGTGGCGGAGTCGTCCGGGCCGCCCACGATCACCACGTCGGCCCCGGTGTGGACGATGCTGCGGATGAGCTGGACCCAGTAATCCCGGGGCCAGCGCTTGGTGGCATGGGCGGCACCCGGCGCGATGCTGACCATCGGCCGCTCGCCGCCGATACCCGCCTGCGCCAACCACGCGGCGGCCCGATCCTCCTCGCCCGGATTGAGGAAGAACTCGGGCGGCGCGCCATCGGGCTCGACGCCCAGGTCGCGTGCCGCTTCGAAATACCGCTCCGCCACCGGCACATACTCGGGATAGGCGTTGCGCTTGGTTCGGATCAGCAGCTCCCGCGCCCCCCGTTGGTTGGAATAGCTCGACCAGGGACCCCGGGCGAGCAGGCGGATCGGTGCGGTCCTGAGGCCGCCCTGCAGGTCGAGGAGATGGGTGTAGTGCACGCTCCGGATCTGCTTCACGATGTCCCGGACGCCGTCGGTCGGAGCCACGCCGAACACTTCATTGACGTTGGGGTTGTCGCTCACCAGCGGGGTGTACTGGCGCTTGGTCAGCACGGTGATCCGCGCGCCGGGATAGCGGGTGCGGATGGCGCGCAAGAGCGGCGTCATCAGGATGATGTCGCCGATCGCGCTGAACCGCAGCACCAACACGTCTGGGGAGAGGAAAATGCTGTACGCCACGGCGGCAATGTACGCCTCCGATGCGGCGGGGTGAAGAGTTCCGCGCCCGGGGTTAGACTTCGTGGATGCCGCGTCCCAAGAGCATTCTCTGGGTGGACGATGAGGTCGAGAGCCTCACGTCCCATATCATGTTCCTGGAGGAGCAGGGGTTCGCCGTGGAGACCAGCACCCATGGCGATGATGCCCTGGTGTTGCTCCAGCGCCAGCCCTACGGGGTGGTCCTCCTGGACGAGCAGATGCCCGGCCGGCGCGGGCTCGAGCTCTTCCGTGCCATCCGCGCGCTGGACCACGGCATGCCGGTGGTGATGGTCACCAAGAGCGAGGAGAACGACACCCTCAAGGACGCCATCGGCTCCGACATCTCCGACTACCTGATCAAGCCGGTCAACCCGCGGCAGATCCTCTCGGTGGTCACCCGGCTGCTGGACGGCGACCGGATCCGGCAGCAGCGCCTCTCCCGCGACTTCGCCACCCGGTTCCGCGAGCTCGAGGCCCGCCGCGGCGGACCGCTCGCCTGGCGCGAGTGGGTCGAGCTGGTGGCGGAGCTGGCCGAATGGGAGGTCCGGCTGGGCCAGGCGGACGAGCCGGGGCTGCAGGACGCGCTCCGTACCCTGCAGGAGAGTCTGCGCCAGGACTTCGCCCGGTTCCTTCAGCGCAACTACGCCCACTGGCTGCACGACGGCGACAGCGACCGCCCGCCGCTCTCTGTGGACATCGGCGCCGAGTTCCTGCGGCCGGTGCTGCAGAGCCACGGGAAGGTGCTGCTGGTGGTGGTGGACTGCCTCCGGCTGGATCAGTGGGCCATGATCCGCCCGCTGATCGGGGCTCGCTTCGACATCGAGACGGCGCACTACTTCTCCATTCTGCCGACGGCCACGCCGTTCGCCCGGAACGCCATCTTCAGCGGGCTGTTTCCGGCGGAGATCAAGGCGCGCTATCCCAAGTGGTGGAGCGATCAGGAGGAAGCCAGCCTCAACGCGCACGAGGCGGAGCTGCTCACCGAGCAGCTCAAGGACCTCACCGGCAAGGCCGTGCCGGTGCATTACGAGAAGGTCTTCACCGCTGCCGACGGCGATGCCCTGCTCAAGCGGCTTCCCGCCCATCTGTCGCAAGGGGGCGTCACCGCGCTGGTGTTCAACTTCATCGACCAGCTCACCCACGGCCGCACCGAGAACTCCACCCTGTTCGAGGTGGCCCGCGACACCTCGGCGCTCCGGAACCTCACCCGGACCTGGTTCGAGCGCTCCCCGCTGTGGGACGCCCTGCGTGAGGCCGAGCGGCGGGGCGTCCCGGTGCTGCTCACCACCGACCACGGGTCGATCCACTGCCACACCCCGGCCACGGTCTTCGCCAAGCGGGACACCACGGCCAACCTGCGCTACAAGTTCGGCGAGGACCTGAGAGCCCAGGAGGCCGAGGCGGCGCTGGTGGTGGAGGACCTGCCCAGCTTCGGGCTGCCGGCCCGGACGCCGGCCACCCGGCTGCTGCTGGCCACCGGAGATCGCTTCTTCGTCTACCCGACCAAGCTCCGGGAGTATCAGGCCCGCTACCGCGGCGCCTTCCTCCACGGGGGAGTCTCGCCGGAAGAGGTGATCCTGCCGATCGCCCTGCTGACGCCCCGGCACGGCTGACCGTGCGGACCGAGCTCCGGCTGCTGCGGCAGGTCCGACCCTACCGGGGCTGGCTGGCGCTCGGGCTTCTCACCACCTTCCTGGCGTCGCTGCTCGACGGGGTGACCCTGGTCATCCTGATCCCGCTGCTCAAACACCTCTTCGGCACCGCCGGACCGCTCCGCGCCGGGTCCACCCGGCTGGAGGCCCTGGTCTACCACGTGACCGAGCCGCTGGTGGCGGGACTCACGCCCGCGGGGGCGGCAGGCCGGCTGGTGGTGCTGCTCGCGATCGGCCTGCTGCTCAAGAACGCGCTCGCCTACGCGTCGACCCAGATCTCGGTCGGGGTGCAGGAAGGATTGGTGCGCGACCTCCGCACCCGGATCTTCAGCCACATGCTGACGCTCGACCTGGGCTACTTCCAGCGGACCCGGGCCGGGCAGCTCATCTCGGGCATCATCACCGAGGTGGATCAGACCAAGACGGTCATTACGGCGTCGCTGCTTTCGCTCTTCCAGAACGCGGTGGTGGTGGCGACCACGCTGGTGGTGCTGAGCCAGATCTCGCTCCGGCTCACCCTCCTCACCCTGGCGTTCGTGCCGTTCCTGGTGCTGCTGCTGCAGTCGCTCCTCATCCGGCTCCGGCGGCACTCGCGGGCCCGCACCCGTGAGCGGGGCGAGGTGACGGCCACGATCACCGAGCGGATCAGCGCCATCCGGCTCATCCGCTCCTACGGCGAGGAGCCCCGTGAGGCGGCGCGCTTTGCCTCCCAGGCCAGCCGGTACCGGAAACAGGTGATCCGCACCCAGCGCTTCTCCTCCCTCACCAGTCCGCTCACCGAGGTCTTCTCCGGGCTGCTGGTGATCCTCATCATCTGGGCCGCCACCAAGCCTGGTCTCATCGGTCTCTCCGCGCCGCTCGCGCCCGAGACGATCATCGTCTTCCTCATGGCGGCGCTGAAGCTGACTTCGCCGCTCAAGACCATCGCCTCTTACCCCGCCGTCATGGCGGTCACCCTGGCGAGTGCCGAGCGGGTGTTCGAGATCCTGGACGAGCCCTCGAGCGAGCTCGATCAGCCGGGCGAGGGCGAGGCCCGCTTCCAGCGCGAGGTGGTCTTCGACCGGGTCTCGTTCCGCTATGGGAGCGGCGACCCGGTGCTGCTCGACGTCTCCTTCGTGCTGCCGCGCGGGCGTGTCGTGGCCCTCGTGGGCCCCTCCGGGGCGGGGAAGACCACGCTGGCCGACCTGCTGCCCCGGTTCCACGACCCGACCGGGGGAGAGATCCTGATGGACGGGGTTCCGCTCACCCGGCTCACCCGGCGCTCGATCCGCGCGCTGCTCGGCGTGGTGAGCCAGGATACCGTGCTGCTCAACGACACGGTGCATGCCAATATCGCCTACGGCTCACCGGGAGCTACCCGAGCCCAGGTCGAGGCGGCCGCGGAGGCGGCCAACGCGGCCGGCTTCATCGCCCAGCTCCCTCAGGGCTACGAGACGGTTCTCGGGGAGCGGGGCACCCGCCTCTCGGGCGGCCAGCGGCAGCGCATCGCCATCGCCCGCGCGCTGCTGCGCGATCCGCCGATCCTTATCCTCGACGAGGCCACCAGCGCGCTGGACACCGAATCGGAGCGCCTGGTCCAGCAGGCGATCGACCGGCTGATGCGGGAGCGCACCGTGCTGGTGATCGCCCACCGCCTCGCCACCGTGCGGGACGCCGACGAGATCGTGGTGCTCGATGCCGGCCGGATCGTGCAGCGCGGCACCCACGAGGAGCTCTTCCGGGCCCGCGGTCTCTATCGCCGGCTCTACGATCTGCAATTTCGCGACGAGGAGACGACCGTGCCGGCGGAGTTGTAATCGTCTCGCCATTCGCTACCTTCGGAACCGTGTCAGACATGTTCTCCGATACCCGGGTCTTTCTGGTCGGCGAGTTCGACGAGCAGCTCCACGCCCACGCCAGGCTCCGCCGGCGGGCGCTGGAGCGGCTCGGCTGCCGGGTGGTGGCGTTCAACCTCTCGCGCTCGGGCGGGTGGCTGAGCCGGCTCCGCCGGATCGGACTGCAGGAGCGGCTGGCCCGCGCGTTGGGGCATACGTCGCCCGCGCTGGTGCTGGTGCTCGAGGGCACCCAGATCGACGCCGGCATGGTGGCCTGGCTCAAGAAAGCGGTCCACGCTACCTGGGTGAACTGGTTCTGCGACGCCCGGCGCTCCCCGCAAGAAATCCGCCCTTACGCCGCCTCCTACGACGCCGTGTTCGTAGCGGACAGCGCCACCGCCGGCGTGCTCGAGGCCGCCGGCAACCCACCGGTCTACTACCTTGCGGCCGGCTGCGACCCGTCGGTGCACCGCCCCATGCGTGCGCGCGACCGATTCCGGGCCAACGTGGTGTTCGTCGGCACCGCGACGCCCCATCGCGAGCGGATGCTGTGGGAGCTGGTGGAGTACGGGCTGGCGGTCTGGGGTCCGGGCTGGCGGAAGACCAGGCTGCGGGACTACTGCCGGGGGGAGCTGCTGCAGCACGAGGACTACGTGCGGGCCTACGCGGGAGCCTCGGTGGCCATCAACATCCCCTGCGTCGAGGGCGCGCAGTCAGGCGTAGACCGCCGCCTGTTCGAGCTCGCGGCCATCGGGGTGCCCCAGGTGGTCGAAGACTCGCCCGACCTGCACGACTACTTCCGCGAAGGCTCCGAGATCCTGGTGGCGCGCGGCACGGCCGATCTCCGAAGTCTCACGGCGGAAGCGCTGCACGATCGCGCCTGGGCGGAGCAGGTGGGCGCGGGGGCGCGCCAGCGGGCGCTCACCGAGCACACCTACATGCACCGGATGTGGGCCCTGCTGGAAACCGTCACCCCCCGAGCGGACCCGCCCCCGGCTTACGCCGTCTGATCCATTGGAGCGCGGCCATCCGCGTCCGCCTCCGGCACGGTGTCGTCCAGCGAAAATCCGCGGCCCTCGAGCAGCAGAGCCAGGCGGTCGGCATAGGTGTGATGCTCCAGGACATGGCGGCGGCCGGCATGGGCAATGGCGGAGCGGATCTCGGGCCGGTGCAGATAGTAGTGAATGAGATCCACCGCTTCCTCCGCCGGGTCGTACCACACGCAGTGCTCGCCTCCGTGGGCCAGGCTATCGATCCCCTCCATCCAGGGACCCAGATAGAAGCCGCCGCACGCCAGGATCTTCCACATATGATTCGAGGGGCAGGCCTGCTCGGTGCTCTGGGCACGAAACGCATGCGCGCCGAGCGAGATGGCCGCGCCCCGCACCACCCTGGCGAGCTGGCGGCCGCGCACCGCGCCACCGGCCACCGGCAGATCGCCGTCGGCGTCCTCCCAGCCGGGACCGCGGATCTGCAGGGCGAATCGCGCGGCGACGCTACGCAGCAACTGGTGCCGGAAGGAGTACTCCCCCGATCCGACGAAGGAGACCTCGCAGCGGTAGCGGCGCGAGGACCATCGCGCCGGGCGATCGAGCGCGGGATCGGCCGCGAGGGGGAGAAAGTGCACCGCGTGGATACCCGCGGACTGGTAGAGCTCCACCTGCGAGGGGCAGGTGACGAACATCCGATCCACCGCGCGAGCCAGCCGAATGATACGTTCGTGCGGCTTGCTCACCAGGTCGAAGGACCAGAACGCGGAGCGGCGGCCCCGGACCAGGGCGTCCAGCGTGGGCTGGTCCAGGGCGGCGGCATGGCGGGTCAGGAGGACGCTGTCCGGTGCGAAGCTGTCGGCCCGCCAGCGGATGAGGCGTCCGGCCGGGCCCCCGAGCCGCTGCTGCCAGCGGGGGACGTCGAGGAGGCGGACCGTGTGGCCCAGCTCCCGGACACCCCGGGCGATCGCCGCCTCGATGCGGTGGGAGCCGCCGCGGCCCACGATCAGCACGCGGCGGCGGGTCCGTCCAGGTTCAGATAGCGTCATGGAAGATCCAATGTAGCCGCTCGGCCGGGCGGCAACACCCCCTCCGGCAGACTACCCGTCTCGAGGAATCCCTGGTACATCCGCAGGTATCGCTCCGCCATGACGCGGTGCGAGAAATGCCGCTCGGCACGGGCCCGGCAGGCCAGCGGGTCGATGCGCTCGATGTCGTGAGCTAGTGCCGCAAGCTCGGCAACCGAATCGCCCAACGCTCCCACGTCCGGGGTAATCACTTCGGGCAGCGCACCCCGCCGGGTGCCCAGCACGGGCGTCCCGCTCATCATCGCCTCGACCGCGGTGAGCCCGAACGGCTCGTCCCATCGCGCCGGCATCCAGAGACAGCGAGCGCCGGCGAGCCACTCCGCCTTGGCCGCGCCGTCCACCGATCCCACGAACCGGACGCCCCGCCGGACACTGGGGCGCCATCCGCCCGCCAGCACCAGCCGGCGGCCGCTGGCGCGCGCACCCTCGATGGCCCAGCGGTAGCCCTTGAGCCCGTGCAGCCGTCCGAGGAACAGGTCGTAGTCGCCCTTCGCCCGCCGGAAGACGAACTCGCCGGGATCCACTCCGTTGTGCACGAAGGCTGACGCACCGTGCCGCCGGGCATGGTCGGCACTGACGTAGATGGTGTTCGCCGGCCGGGTCACCCCGGGCTTGCTGTTGCCGTGCAGGGTGAAGACGTGGGGCACGCCGGCGGGCAGATAACGCGGACCATGGAGGTGCAGAATGTCGAAGGCCGCCGGAAGCTGCGCGGCGAGGTCGAACTCCCGCCGGCGAAGCGCCGCCGGATCGAGCGCGATCAGCTCCGCCTCCGGTACCCGCGACCCTCGGGGCGCCAGCAGGGTGACCCGGTGTCCCAGCGCGGCCAGCCCGCGCGTGAGCCATACGACCACCCGCTCGGTTCCACCGTAGCCCCGTACCGGGAGTCGCGCATGATGGTAGAGGACGACGTGCATGGGTGAGGAAATCTATATTGCGACCGGGACACCAACCCCACCAGCGCTGGAGAACCACGCCGTGCTCAAGGTGTCGGGCTTCACCATCGTGAGGAACGCCCTCAAGCTGGACTTTCCGCTGGAAGCGAGCCTCTGCTCGATCCTGCCGATCTGCGATGAGGTCGTAGTGAACGTGGGCCGCTCGGAAGACGAGACCCTGGAGCTGGTGCGCGGGATTGACGACCCCAAGATCCGCATCGTCGAGACCGAATGGGACATGAGCCAGGGCAATGCGGTGCTGGCGATCGAGACGCTCCGGGCGATGCAGCACTGCGGGCATCCCTGGGGCATCTACATCCAGGCGGACGAAGTGCTGGAGGAGCACGGCGCCGTCGAGCTCGCGCGGGCGATCCAGAGATACGACGGCGATCCGAAAGTGGAAGGGCTGCTGGTCCGCTACCTCCACTTCTATGGCGGGTTCGACACGATCGCGACTCACCGGCGTTGGTATCGGCGCGAGGTCCGGGCCGTGCGGCTCGATCCCGCGCTCGACATTCGCCCGTACCAGGACGCGCAGGGCTTCCGGGTGGGGCCAGAGCACCGGAAGATCCGGGCACGACTCACCAGTGCCGAGATGTTCCACTACGGTTGGGCCCGTCCCGCGCAGGCGCTGCGGCAGAAGCGGGAGCTCGACCGAGCGATGTTTCCCTGGCGGCAGTCCGATCCGAGCATGCCGCTGCTCGCCTGGGTGCCGGGGATCCGGCCCTTCCGCCGGCCCCATCCCGCCGTCGCGAGGGAGTGGATCGCCGCGCGGCGGCATGACCCCGCGCGCATCATCTCGCCCCGCCGGTTCCGCTGGAGATTTTTCCGCTACTGGATCTCGGGCCTGATCGAGCGGCTGACCGGCATCCGGGTGTTCGAATACCGCAACTACACCATCGTCTGAGGGCTCGCGGCGTCGTAGCCACGGCGGTCCAACAGCAGGCGGACCCGGTGGGCATAGGTGTGGTGAGCCAGGGCGTGCTCGCGACCCGCGGCGGCGATGGCCCGCCGCTCATCGGGCCGGTCGAGATAATACCGCGCCAGCTCCGCGGCCTCGCCCGGCTGGCGGTACCAGGCGCAGTGCTCGCCGTGACGGGCAAAGGCGTCCAGCCCCTCGACCCACTCGCCCAGGTAGAAGCCGCCGCACCCCATGACCTTCCACATGCGGTTCGAGGCGGAGCCGTGCTGTGCCGCCATCTCGGGCAGCGAGTTGGCCCCCAGCGAGATGGCCGCGCCGCTCACGGTCTGGGCATACGCCGGGCCATACACCGGGCCGCCCACGACGGGCATGTCCGCCGGGGCGCGCTCCCAGTCGGTGCCGCGAATGTGCAGCTTCGCCACCCCGCTCACGGCCCGGAGCACGGCGAAACGGTTCTCGAATTTGCCGCTGCCGACGAATACCACGTCGCAGCGGAAAGCCGCGGGGATCGGGTCCGGGGCCGGGCGGTCGAGCTCCGGGTCCATGCCCTGCGGCAAGTGCAGGACCCGCTCGATTCCGTGCTGGCGAAAGACCTCGACTTGGGGCGCGTAGGTGGTGTACATGGTATCGACCAGCCGGCCCAGGGTGATGACATCTTTGATCGGTGGGATGCGGAGGTCGAAGTACCAGAAGGCGGAATAGCGCCCGCGGAAGAGGCTCCGGAGCCGCGCCTCGCCCAGCAGCAGCGCGTGCCGCGAGCAGATCAGCACGTCAGGCTCGAACGCCTCGATCCGGCGCTGTAGGAGCGGCGCGGCCAGCCGACCTAGATTCTGGGTCCAGGTGACGGCGTTGATCACCAGAGAGGGCAGTCCCAGGGACTCGACGGCCCGCCCGATAGCGGCTTCGTTCTTGTGGCTCCGCCCCGCTCCGATGATGACGACGCGCAGGATCATCCTCCAGGGTGCGTGGCCCGGCGGAGCGAGCCGCGGAAAAGCGGAAAGATAGCGACCACGCCATCATTGAGGGTCCATGAAACTCATCTCCTTGCGCAGCGTCCGCTCCCAGACTCGGGCTCAGTGGCTCGGCCTCGGGGCCATCGTGGCCGGCGTGGTCACTGGACTCTGGGGTGCGGGGTGGGCCGGCGCCGCGCTCTGCGCCGTCGGGACCGGCGCCGTTGTGCTGGCCGAGCTGGCGCGGACGGAGGCGACGCTGTTGCAGGCCGCCCGGCAGCAGGAGGCGCTCATTCAGCTCCAGCCCTTGCTGGGTGACTTTCCGGTCTGGCTGGGCGGATGGGCCGCCGATCCGCTGGTGATGCGGCGCGCCGTCGAGCTGGTGGCCGAGCGGCGCCCGCGGCTGGTGGTGGAGTGCGGCTCGGGCAGCTCCACGGTGGTCCTGGCCCGCTGCCTTCGCCGGCTGGGCGCCGGCCGACTGGTGTCGCTGGAGCACGATCCCGAGTTCGCCAGGCGCACGCTCGAGCAGCTCCGCCTGCACGGCCTGGCGGATCTGGTCACCCTGGTGACGGCACCGCTGGTGGAGCGGCCCGCGCCCGACGGGCGGTCGCTCCGATGGTACGCACCGGTCTACGAATCCGCGCTGGGCGAGCCGATCGATCTGCTGGTGGTGGACGGTCCGCCAGGCGCCGGCGGGCCCCGCGCGCGCTACCCCGCGGTGCCGCTCCTCGGGCCGCATCTCGCGCCCGGGTGCGCCATCCTGCTCGACGACGGCAACCGCGCCGACGAGCGGGAGATCGCGGAGACCTGGGCCCGCGAGCAGGGGTGGCGCGCCACGCGGCTGCCCACCGGCCGCGGTGCCTGGCTGCTCGAGCGCGCGTGAGCCCGGCCGTTCCCGGCATGCGCGTGGCTCTCATGATCGGTGCGGTCGGCTGGCGCGGATCGGCCGCCAGCTATGCCAAGATCGCCCAGGGGCTGCTGGAGCGAGGACACCAGTCGTTGCTGCTCACCGGCGCCCCCCGCCTCACCAGGCGATTCGAAGAGGAAGGCCTGCCGGTGACCCAGCTCCCGGCCAAGAATACCGGCCCGCGCGAGGTCTGGGCATTGAACCGGGCGCTGCGCGGGCTGGGCGCGCAGGCCATCATCGTCGACACGCCGCGCGACCTGCGCCTGGCGGGATACGCCACGCTCCCGCTCAAGACGGCGGTGGTGTATCGCTACAATCTGAATTATCGGGGCGCGCGAGGGCACCTGGCCGACCGAATGTACGCCCGGCGCATCTCCCTCCTGGTGTTTCAATCGCACTTCATCCGGGAGGACGCCTACCGGCAGTCTCCCTGGCTTCGCCGGATTCCCCAGGTGCGAATCCCCAATGGCTACGATACCGTGCGCTACCGGCCCGATCCCCAGGCCGGGCTGGCCTTCCGCGCGGCGTACCGGATCGGCCCCGACCGCTTCGTGGTCCTCACGCCCGGAAAGCTGGCGCGCAACAAGGGTCACGAAGTGGCCTTCGACGCGCTGGCGGGAGTGGTGGCCCGGGAACATCCGCCCATCACCTATGTCGTGATGGGCGACGGCGCCCGGGAGACCGAGCTTCGGTCGCTGGCCGACCGGCTGTCGCTGCCGACGATCTTCACCGGATTGCTGAGTCCGGCGGAAGTGGCGGCCGCGCTCAATGCGGCCGATCTGGTGGTGCACCCCTCGCCCAGGGAGACATTCCCCAACGCGGTGGGCGAGGCGATGTCGTGCGCCCGTCCCGTGGTGGCCGCGGACGGGGGTGGCACCGGCGAGCTGGTCGGTCGCGATGGTAGCGCCGGGCTCCTGGTGCCGCCGGGCGATCCCGACGCGCTCGGCGCCACTGTCGCGGCGTTGCTCGACGATCCTGGCCGCCGCCGGTTGCTGGGCGAGGGCGGTCGCCGGCGGATCGAAGTCGAGTTCCCGCTCCATCGCATGGTCGACGGCTATGAAGCCGCGCTCGGCGGGGCGCTCCGCGTCCACTCGTCGCTCCCGCCGCTCCTGCGCTAGATTGTCGATATATGGGCACCCACCTGCTCCTCACTTATGACTTCCCGCCGATGAGCGGTGGCATTGCCCGGTGGATGGCCGAGCTCACCAAGCGCTACCCTCCCGGCTCGCTGGTCGTCTCCACCGGACAGCATCCCGACGCGGCGGACATCGACGGGACCTTTCCCAACCGGGTCGACCGCCTGCCGATCCCGGCGCGAAGGCTCCGGACCATACAGGGGATCCTGCTCTGGTCCCGCCGCGCGGCCGTGCTGGCCCGGGCCACCGAGGCGGAATTCATCTGGTGCGGCAACATCAAGCCCGCGGCGTACCCGGCCAAATGGACGATGGAACGGGTGGGTGTTCCCTTCGGCGTGCTGCTCCACGGCGGCGATATCCTGATCCTGCGGCATCAGGTGCATCAATCCTCGGTCAAGCGCCGGACGGCCCGGGCCCTCCTTTCCTCGGCCGCGGTGCTGGTGGCCAATAGTCAGTGGACCCGGGACACCTGCCTCACCCTGTTGAGCGAGCTGGAGCTGGACACTCCGCCCGATCTCGTGCGGGTGGTCGCGCTGGGCGCCGACCAGGCGTTCTTTCGCCCCGGTATCGACACGACGGACGTACGCGCGCGCTATGGCCTCGGACCCGGCCGCTGGCTACTCTCGGTAGCGCGGCTCACCCGGCACAAGGGCATCGACACCGCACTCCAGGCCCTCGCCCGGCTGCGGACCGACTACCCCGACTTGCGCTACGCGGTGGTCGGGGCCGGTGAGGCGCAGGACGCCCTGGAGCAGGAGGCCCGCCAGCTCGGCGTGGCCGACCAGGTCCGCTTCCTCACCGACGTGCCCGACCGCGACCTGCCGGCGCTCTACAACGCCGCCGAGATCTATCTTGGCGTCTCCCGTCTCATGGAGCAGCGGGTGGAGGGATTCGGTATCTCACTCTCGGAAGCCTCAGCCTGCGGGCTGCCGGTGATCGCCGGCCGGAGCGGCGGAATTCCGGAAGGCGTGCGGGACGGTGAGACCGGCCTCCTGGTCGATGCCGAGAGCGCGGAGGCCGTGGCCGCTGCCGTGCGACGGCTGCTGGCAGATCCCGGGCTCCGCGCCCGGCTGGGCACGGCCGGCCGGCGCCTGATCGAGCGGCACTACAACTGGGATCGGGTCACCTCGGAACTCGCGCGGATCGGACACGAGCTCGGCCGGGTGCGCGCGCGGGAGGGCGCCCCCTAGTGGTGAACACCTTGGCGCAACTCGCCGCGGCGGACGAGTACGACCGGCAGTACCGCGAATGGATCGAGCGGCAGGGGCCGCGCGCGTTCGACCTCGACTGGCGACTCACCCATCTCCAGTGGAGCCAGCGGGCGCTCCTGCGGCGCTATCCGCCGGAAGGGAAGCGTGTGCTCGACTTCGGGTGCTTCGATGGGGTGTTCACGCTGCGGCTGCAGCAGCTGGGCGGGGAGGCGGTGGGGTACGACATCTCACCCGCGGCCATCGGCCAGGCCAAGCAGTTTCGCGGGTCCGCGGCACGGCCGGTATTCACCACCATGCCGCCGGGGCCGGGGCAGTTCGATCGGATCTACTGCAGCGAAGTGCTGGAGCAGTTCGAGGACGACTCGGGGCTGATCGGTGAGCTGGTGGGATATCTGGCGGCCGGGGGAGCTGTCGTGGGCACCACGCCGGTGCGCGACACCCGTTCCGATCCTGACCCCAAACGGCTCTACGACGAAGCCCTGTTGCAGCGGGCGCTGGCGCCCTGGGGGAAGGTGCGGGCGCATCGGCATTACCGGAGCCGGCTGCGGAACCTGCTTCCTGTCCGGCGGCGGGGCGACGCGGTGTTCATCTTCGAGGTTACGCCGCTGTCTCCTCGGGCCGTACGCTGATGGCGTCGGTCGGACAGTTGAGCACATAGGCCCCGTCCACGGGCGACCAGGTCTGGACCGGGGTCATCACCTCGGCCTTGCCCCGCTGGTCCAGCCGGAACACCTTGGGCGCCTGCACCACGCAGGCACCGCATCCCACGCAGCGGGCATCGTCCACCAGTACCCGCAGCCGGCGCGTCGGGTGCATGCCGCGCTCGATCAAGTGCAGATCCATATCCAGCTGGTCCAGCGTCTGCGCCGTGGCCCGGTAACCCGCCTCCATCAGCTCCTCGGTCTTGTCGAAGGCAAACATGGAGATGTGCTCGACCCGCGGCTGCACCATCACCAGCGGCGGCCCCGTCCAATCGCGGAGCTGCCCCTCGATCTGCGTCTGCATCACGATCTCCAGCCCGCGGATGTAGGTGGCGGCGAACCCTTGGGTCTCGTGCACGTCGCGCCGGATGCTGGTGGCCGCCACATTGACCGCGACGATCGGTCCCGAGCCGAGGGAGGCGGCCAGGCGGACCGGAAGGTTCTCCACGACCGCGCCGTCCACGTAGGCCCGGCCCTGGATCTGCCGGGGCGGGAAGATCCCGGGCAGCGCGCACGACGCCGCCACCGCGTCGGCCACCCGGGCATCGAGCAGACCCGGGAGGCCCCACATCACCTGCATTCCGGAGTGAAGGTCGGTGGTGTTGACCAGCAGGCGCCGGTTGAGCTGGCGGAAGGTTACTTCTCCGACCAGGCTGGCGATCAGCGCCTCCAGCGGCTCCCGGCGGTAGAGCGAGGGCGCGAGCAGCCGGCGGAGGGCGACGTCGGTATGGGCCACCTGGAACACGTCGCGGCGGCGGATGCCGCGTGCCTTGGCTTCCATTTGGGCGATGGTGGCCCCGGCCGCCCAGGCAGCGCCGATGAGTGACCCGATGCTCGACCCCACCACCAGTCCCGGCACCAGGCCCCGCTCTTCCAGGGCTCTCAGCACGCCGATGTGCGCCAGCCCCTTGAGGCCGCCGCCACTCAGGACCAGGGTGAAGGGTCGATCCACTTTCACTCGCTTGCCTGCGCTGAGGGTCAGTGCGTAACGTTTCATGAGACAAAATTGCAAGAATCATGCGCCGGGCGCTGTGAAGGCGGATGGTGCAAGAGGGTGCGCGACTCCGCTTCTGCGGGGTAACCCACATCACGGAATCGACATGGCCGCAGGGAGGCTGGGTGAGCGGTGGGGCCGGGAGTTGCGAAACGCCCCCCAGCCGGGGCCCGGCCGGTGAGCGCCGACCCGGCGGGCGCCGTCGCGGCGCCGCTCGATGTGGCCGCGCTCCGGGCCGGAGAGTTCCCCTGGACCGGGGAGACGATCTACCTCAACAACGCGAGCGTCGGCCCGCTCCCGGAGCGGTCCCGCCTGGCGCTGGAGGAGTTCAACCGGCGCCGGACGATGCCGTTCCGACTCCCGGATCGTGACCTCTTCGGCACCTTGACCGAGAGCCGCCGCCTGGTGGCGGAGCTCCTCTCGGTGACGCCAGGCGAGATCGGATTGACGGTGAACACCGGGTTCGGCCTCACGGTTGTGGCGCGCGCGCTCCCGCTCCGGCCGGGAGACGTGGTGCTGGTGAGCGATCGCGAGTTCCCGGCCAACGTCTACCCCTGGATGCGCCTGGGCGATGCCGGCGTGACCATGGAGCTGGTGCCGACCACGCCGGAAGGCTGGCCGGATGAGGCCCGTCTGCTGGAACGCCTGCGAGACCCGCGGGTACGGGTGCTGGCGGTCTCGCTGGTGCAGTTCAGCAGCGGTTACCTGGCGGACCTGGCGGCGCTCTCGGAGGCGACCCGCCGGACCGGGGCCTACCTGGTAGTGGATGCGATCCAAGGGCTGGGCCAGGTGCCGGTGGACCTCACGCGCGTCCAGGTCGACGTCCTCGCCTGCGGCGGGCAGAAGTGGTTGCTTTCCCCCTGGGGCTCGGGCTTCGTGTACATCCGGCGGGAGCTGATCCCCACCCTGGATCCGCCGGTGACCGGCTGGATGGCCTTCGAGGGCACCGATGATTTCACCCGGCTCACCCAATACAACCGCACCCTCCGGTCCGATGCCCGGCGGTTCGAGCTGATCACGCTCCCGTACCAGGATTTCGCGGGGATGAATGCGTCGCTGGAGCTGCTCCTGGGGCTGGGCGTCGATCGGATCGCGGAGCATTTGCGGAGACTCCAGGAGCCGCTGGTTCGCTGGGCGGAGCGGGGCGGGGGCCGGATCGTCTCACCGCAGGACGCCCATCGCTCCGGCATCATTGCCGTGGCAACTGGTGTCGTGGAGGAGGCGTTTCGCCGACTCAAATCGGCACGGATCATCTGCAGCCTGCGCGAGGGTGCCATCCGGCTGAGCCCGCACGCGTACAACACGGTGGAGGAGATGGAGCGGGTGGTCGAGGTGCTCGAAGGCAACCACTAACCCAATCTGAGTCTATGGCTTCCTCATTCACAGAAATGCTCGCGGCCGGCTACGCATCCACGGACCCGTCGGTGACTCTTGGCGCCGCGCTCGAGTCCGGTGGCGGGGTCCACCAGGAGCCCAAGGTCAAGATCCCCCTCGCCATGCTCAACCGCCACGGGCTCATTGCCGGAGCCACGGGCACGGGCAAGACCAAAACGCTCCAACTGCTCACCGAGCAGCTCGTGGCGCAGGGGGTGCCCGTTTTTGTTGCCGACATCAAGGGTGACTTGAGCGGGCTGGCAGTGCCGGGGGAGGCGAGTGATCGGATCGCCCAGCGCGCCAAGGACATCGGCTGGACATGGAAGCCAGCCGGCGCGCCGGTCGAGTTCGTAAGCCTCACCGGCGCACTCGGAGTGCAGCTCCGGGCGACCGTCAGCTCGTTCGGCCCGCTGCTCCTGGGGAAGGCGCTCTCGCTCAACGAGACCCAGACCAGCGTCCTTACCATGGTTTTCAAATATTGCGACGACAACCAGCTTCTCTTGCTCGATCTGTCGGACCTGCGGGCCGTACTCCAGTTCCTCTCTTCGGACACGGGCAAGCCGGCGCTGGCTCAGTATGGGGGGATGTCAGGTGCATCGGTGGGGGTGCTGTTGCGCAAGTTGGTGGAGCTCGAATCCCAGGGGGCCGAGAAGTTCTTCGGGGAACCCGAGTTCGATGTGAAGGACATGCTGCACGTCACCTCCGACGGTCGAGGCGTGGTCACTTGTCTGGAGATCTCGGACGTGCAGGACAAGCCGCTGCTCTATTCCACTTTCATCATGTGGCTGCTGGCGGAGTTGTATCACAATCTGCCGGAGGCCGGCGACCTGCCCAAACCGAAGCTGGTCTTTTTCTTCGACGAAGCTCATTTGCTGTTCGCCGACGCTTCAAAGGCCTTCCTCGAACAGGTCCAGCAGGTGGTCCGACTCATCCGGTCGAAAGGCATCGGGGTCTACTTCGTCACCCAGACGCCGAAGGACGTGCCCAGCGAGGTGCTGGCGCAGCTCAGCAACCGGGTCCAGCACGCCCTTCGAGCCCATACGCCGGACGACGAGGTGGCACTCAAGGCGACGGCGCGCACCTTCCCCAAGACCCAATTCTACGATCTCGAGGAGACGCTCACCTCTCTGGGAATCGGCGAAGCCGTGGTCACGGGGCTGGACGCCCGCGGTTCCCCGGGGCCGGTCGTGGCGACTCGGCTCGTCCCCCCAGGGTCACGCATGGCGCCGCTCACGCCCGAGGAGCTGCAGGCGGACATCCGCGAGAGCGATCTGATCCAGGAGTACGGAAAGACCGTGGACCGGGAGAGCGCGCGGGAAATCCTCGCCGCGCGGATGGCGAAGACGGAGCCGCCCGCGACACCGGCTCCGACGTCCTCGCGCGGCGGCTCGGCGGCCAGAACGGTGGCACAGGTCGCGGGCGGGGCGCTCGTGGGGGCCCTCTCCTCCAGCATCGGACGGTCGATCGGGCGCGAGGTGGTGCGCGGTCTGTTCGGCCTGCTGGGCGCGAAGCCGTCCCGCAGCACGACCCGATCGCGCTGGTAGGGGGCCTACGGCTCCAACACCAGCCGCACGTAGTTCTTCTTGCCTTTGCGAAGAATCACGAACTGCTGGCCCGGAGGTCCCTGCAGCGCTTCGTCGCCTAGGGCGAGCTCCAAGTCCTCGATCGGGTGACCGTTGAGGTAGAAGCCCCTCCCCTGAATCCCGCGGCGGGCGTCCGCCTTGGAGCTCGCCAGCCCACTCGCGACGAGCACCTCGATCACCGGCAGCCCGTCCGGCAACTGTGAGCGGGAGACCCGGCGCTCCGGCATGTCTGGCAGGTCTTCCGGCGAGAGCTCGATCCCGCCCGCGCTCCCGCCCCCGAACAGCGCCGCGCTGGTCTGTATCGCCTGCTCGGCCGCGGGGTCGCCGTGCACCGTGGCGGTCACCTCCCGGGCGAGGAGGCGTTGGGCGGCGCGCCGGCCGGGATCGCGGACGTGCTCCTCCATCGCGGCGGCGATCCGCTCCAGCCGAAGAAAGGTGAACAGCTTGAGATAGCGCTCGACGTCGTGGTCGTCGGTGTTGAGCCAGAACTGATAGAAGGCATAGGGCGTGGTCCGCGCCGGATCGAGCCAGACGTTGCCGGCCTCGCTCTTGCCGAACTTGGCCCCGGCCGCGGTGGTCACGAGCGGGAAGACGATCCCGTGCACCTGCCGGTGCTCCCGCTTGTCGACCAGTTGCGCGCCGGCCGTGATGTTGCCCCACTGGTCGCTGCCGCCCATCTGAAGCTCGCAGCCTTCGGTCCGGAACAGGTGCCAGAAGTCGTAGGCCTGCACCAGCATGTAGCTGAATTCGGTGTACGAGATCCCGCTCTCGAGCCGGCTCTGCACCGACTCCTTCTGCAGCATGTAGCTGACGGTGAAGTGCTTGCCGGTATCGCGCAGAAACTCCATGAGCGGGACACCGCGGAGCCACTCCGCGTTGTTGCGCATCCGGACGGCGTTGGCGCCCTCGAAAGCGAGGAAGCGCGAGAGTTGCCGGCCGACTGCCTGGGCGTTGCGGTCGATCTGGTCGAGACCCATGACCGGTCGCTCTTCCCGCTTGCCGCTGGGGTCGCCCACCATGCCGGTGCCGCCCCCGACCAGCGCGATCGGTGTGTGCCCCAGCCGTTGCAGCCAAGCCAGCCCCATCACCGGGACCAGGCTGCCGACGTGCAGCGAGTCGGCGGTCGGATCGAAGCCGACGTAGCCGGTGATTGGGGATGCACGCAGCCGCTCCGCCACGCCCGGGGTGGCGTCCTGCACGAAGCCGCGGGCCTGGAGCAGCTCGAAGAGGTCGGTCATAGGCGCCAATCGTACCCGCTGGAAACGGGCCCCGCAACCGGCTAGCTTGCCTGCATGGCCCGCCGGCTGTCCCTCCCGCGCATGCGCGTTCGGCTCTCGCCCCGCGCACAACGCATCGTTCTGGTCTCGTCTCTCGCGGTCGTCGCGCTGGCCCTCGCCATCCTGCTGGCGGCGTGGACCCGGGCGTGCGCGGGCAACAGTTGCCCCTCCATTGCGGGGCTGGGCGGCTACGATCCGAAGCAGGCTTCCAAGGTGTATGCTGCCGACGGACGGCTGATCACCGATCTCGGCCTGGAGCGCCGCACGGTCGTGCCGCTGGTGGAGATGTCGCCCTACGTGAAGGCGGCGTTCATCACCACCGAGGACAAACGCTTCTACCAGCATCACGGGATCGACTGGGTCCGGGTGCTGGGCGCCATCAAGAACAACGTCTTCAAGTTCCGGGTGGCGGAGGGGTTCTCCACCATCACCATGCAGTTGGCCCGCAATCTCTGGCCGGAGGACATCAGCGGCCGGGACAAGTCGCTGCGGCGGAAGCTGCGGGAAGCGCACGTGGCCCAGGAGATCGAGGCCAAATACTCCAAGGACAAGATCCTGGAGCTCTATCTCAACCAGATCGATCTGGGCAACCGGGCCTACGGCGTGGAGGCGGCGTCCCAGCGCTACTTCGGCAAGTCGGTGCGCGACCTCAACGTGGCCGAGGCGGCGACGCTGGCGGCCATTCCCAAGGCCCCCTCGCGCTACAATCCGCGCAAGAATCCCAATCTCAGCCTGCAGCGCCGCAATACCATTCTGAACCTGCTGCGGGACAACGATCTGCTCTCGCCGGAGGAGGCGGAACGCTGGAAGGCGTATCCGCTCCTCCTTTCCTCCCACTCCGACTACAGCGGGGTCGCGGAGTATTTCGTCGAGCACGTGCGCCGGCAGCTGGACGCCCGGTTCGGCCCGGGGCTCTACCGCGCCGGCTACCGGATCTACACCACGCTCGATCTCGACATTCAGCAAGCCGCCGAGCGCGCGCTCGAGGCCAGGCTGGAGGCGATCGAGAGCGGGGCCGATGGCCCGTTTCCCCATAAGACGTACCGCCAGTACATGGACTCGCGGTCCGAGAGCACCGAGTCCGGCGATCGAACCCCGACGCCATACCTCCAGGGGCTGGTCGTGACGCTCGATGCCAAGACCGGCAACATCCGGGCGATGGTGGGCGGCCGCGACTTCGATGACAGCAAATTCAATCGCGCCACTCAGGCCAGGCGGCAACCCGGGTCCACCTTCAAGCCGCTGGTCTACGCGGCGGCGCTGCAGGCCGGGTATCCGCTCTCCTACGTCATGGTGGATGACCCGCTCAGCGTGGAGATCGACCCCGCCCAGGATCCCTGGACCCCGCAGAACTACGACCTCGAATTCGACGGGCCGATGACGCTCAGGCGGGCGCTCTATCTCTCGCGCAACATCATCGCCATCAAGCTGGGGATGGAGATCGGTCCCGACGCGGTGATCAGCGAGGCCACCAAGTTCGGGATCACCACCCCTATCCGGCCATATCCGTCGATCTACATCGGCTCGGCCGACGTGTATCCGCTGGAGATGATCGCCGCGTACACCGCCTTCGCCAACCTCGGCACCCGCACGCTTCCGAACTCGATCCTTCGGGTGGAGGACCGCAGCGGGAAGATCGTGTGGCAGCCGCCGGTACGGTCGGTCACGGTGATGGACACCGCGCACGCCTGGCTCATGACCGACGTGCTCAGGGACGTGGTCCGCCACGGCACAGCGGTCGGCTCGGTGGGTGCGCGGATCAACTTTCCGGCCGCCGGCAAGACCGGGACGACGAACGATGGCTTCGATGTGTGGTTCATCGGGTTCACCCCGGACCTCGTGACCGGCGTGTGGATCGGCTTCGACCAGCCTCAGAAGATCAAGGGCAACGCGCAAGGCGGCGTGCTCGCGGCGCCGGCGTGGACGGCGATGATGCGCGAGGTCTACGAACGGCGTGAGCTCCCGGCGGCCTGGCCCCGGCCGGACGGCCTCACGGCACTCGACATCGACAAGACCACCGGCTACAAGGCGACGCCGTTCTGCCCCAAGGACGTGCACTACATCGAATCGTTCATTCCCGGTACCGAGCCGACCCAGTTCTGTCCCATCCACTCGCCGTTCGGGGCGGTCGGCAGCACCACGGGCCCGCTGGGTGGGACGGCTCCGGCCGCGCCGCCGCCGGTCACCCCTGCGCCGGGTGCGCCGCCGCCGGGAACACCGCTGCAGCCAGGCGCTGGGTCGCCCAAGCCGGGCGGCGGCACGCCGACGCCCTCGCGGCCGGGTACCGCTGCCCCGCCCCCGGGCGCCATGGGGGGCGCGGGACCTCCCGGGTCGCAGCCCCACTAGGATGCCGGCCCGCCGGCTGGTGGCCCGGTGGGTCATTCCCGTCGAAGGCCGCCCGATCGAGCGCGGCGCGGTGCTCATCGGAGCCGACGGCCGGGTGATCGCGGTGGGCCCCGACGACGTGGTGCCTCGTCCCGGAAACAGCGCAGCCGAGACGTACGAGCGTGGCCTGCTGCTCCCCGGCCTGATCAATACGCACACGCACCTGGAGCTCACCGATCTCCAGGGCGAGCCGCCCGAGCCCGATTTCGCCGCCTGGATCCGCGGTGTCCGCCAGCGGAAAGCCAGCCGCGCTCCCGAGTCGATTTTGGCAGCGGCCCGGGCCGGACTCTCGGCATCGCACGCGTCGGGCGTTACGACCATCGCGGATACCGGGGACTCGGGCTCCGTCATCCGCGCGCTCGCCGAGGCGGGCGGGTCCGGCGTGGCGTACCAGGAGGTCTTCGGTCCGCATCCGGAGCAGCTGGGCGAGAGCCTGACCGGACTCCAGCGCCAGGTAGAATCACTGGGGGCGTTCGCAACCGGGCGGGTGCGCATCGGAGTCTCGCCTCATGCGCCCTACACGGTGAGCGGCCCGCTCTACGGCGCGGTGGCCGGATGGGCCAGGCTGGAGGGACTCCCCCTGGCCACGCACATCGCCGAGTCGCGGGCCGAGAGCCAGCTGCTCGCCACGGGAGAGGGCGCGTTCGCCGAGGCGTGGAGAGGGCGGGGGATCCCGAACCCGGTGCCGCTCGGCTGTACCCCGGTAGAATGGCTCGAGCGCCACGGCGTGCTTTCCGAGCGGACGCTCTGTATCCACGTGGTGCAGGCCGGCGCAGACGATCTCGACCGGCTGGCCCGCGCGGGAGCGGCCATCGCGCACTGCCCGCTCTCCAACCAGAGCCACGGGCATGGCGCGGCGCCACTCGCGGGGTTTCTCCACCGGGGCCTGCGCGTCGGACTCGGCACCGACTCGGTGCTCAGCGTGGGGACGCCGGATCTCCTGGCGGAAGCCCGTGCCGCCCGCGCGCTCGCGGGGCTCGATGCGCCGAGCGCGCTGGCGCTCTGCACGTTGGAAGCGGCTCGGGCGCTGGGACTCGACAGCGAGACCGGGAGCCTCCGGGAAGGGAAGTGGGGCGATTGCGTCGTGCTGCGGCCGCCCGACGGCGGGGCTGCTCTCCCGCCCGAAGAGCAGGTGCTTGCGAGCGGACCGGCTGACGTGTTGGCCACCTATGTGGGAGGACGGGACGTGTATCGAGCCGGTGGGCCGGTATGAAGATCCAGCGCCATGCCGCGATCCTGCGCGTCGTGCGGGAGCGCCGCATCGAGAGTCAGGACGAGCTGCGCGGGGCACTCGCGTCCGAAGGGTTCATCGTGACCCAGGCCACGCTCTCGCGCGACATCCGCGAGCTGGGCCTGGCCAAGCTCGCCGATCCCCAGGGCGGGGCGTTCTACACCCACCCGCACCGGGCGGCGGTGCGGCCCGATCTGGCCCAGGTGCTGCCCGCACTGCTGGTGAGCGTGGACGGCGTGGGGCCGCTGCTGGTCCTCAAGACCGCGAGCGGCTCCGCCGGCGCCATCACCGAGGCCCTCGATCAGACCGGGTGGTCCGAAGTCATCGGCACCATCGCGGGGGACGACACCGTGCTGGTCATCACCCGGAGCCAGAAGCAGCGCGAATCGATCGCGTCGAGAATTCAGGCGATCGTCAAGAAATGAGTCGGCCGAAGCGGGTGCCGGACCGGTTTCCCTTGCTCCGGTTGCGGGCGCACATTACGATTCTGCAGCGGTAACAACCGATCTCCCAGTCGGTTCCCCTCCCGTCGGACCCGTCCAACGTTGGGCGAGCAAGGCGGGACACGTGCATCCTCTACCCGTTTCGCAGTGGAGACGTCGCGTGCGGTGTCTCGCGTTGAACGCGTCCTTCGAGCCGCTGACGATGGTCCCGGTCCGGCGCGCGTTGCGCCTGGTGATCGAGGGCAAGGCGGAGATCGTCGAGTCCGACGCGAACGACTACGTTCGAAGTGAACGCCTCACGCTGCCCAAACCTGCCATCATCCGGCTCGTCAAGTTCGTCCACGTTCCCCGCCGCTTCCGCCGCCAAGTCACCAACACCTTCCTCTTCGCCCGCGATGGATACCGCTGCCAGTACTGCCATCGCGGCCAGATCGAGCTGCGGCATCGGGAGTGCCTGACCCGGGATCACCTGATCCCGCTCTCGCGGGGCGGCGACAACGAGTGGAGCAACGTGGTGACCGCCTGCAGCGCCTGCAACACCCGCAAGGGGAACCACCTGCCGCAGGAGTGCGGGATGCACCCGCTGGTGGTGCCGCGGGAGCCGCACTTCGTGCATCTCTCGTGGGCGGTCCGCCGTCTCTCGGCCGCGCAGGCCAAGTACATCAAGCTGTTCTACGGCGAGGAGGCGCTCCGGGCGCTGGGAGGATAGGGTCGCAAGGTGGGGCAAGGTGGGGCAGCGTGAGGCAAGGGTGGGGAACGAGGGCCGCTCACCACTTTGCCTTACTCTGCCCCACCTTGCCCCACCCTGTCACCTCACCACGAATGCCTCGCTCCGCCCCTCCAGCCTGAGCGCCGGCAGCCCGGCCAGCCGTAAGAGAAAACGGGTCGCTCCTCGGCCCAGTGCGTCGCCCACCCGCTCCTTGCCCTGGGCTACATCGCCCACATCCCCCTCCAGGAACCGCTGCAGCTCGTCCAGGTCCGAGTCGGACAGCGTGGAGATCTGCAGCGCCGCGGCGAAGTAGTAGCGGCCGGGCTGTGCCGGCTGCACGTTCACGCGGTAGGCGAACTCCAGCGCCGCACTCAAGGCGTCGAGCGTAGCGTAGCGCCGCTCGCGCGCGCGCGCGCCCACGATGGTCAGCAGAGTGTACTGGTCCAGCAGCGGCTCATGATGGACCACGACGTCCCATTCCGCCTGCCGCTCGAAGGTGTCGAACCAGCCCTCCCGCGAACGCCAGACCTCCACCCGGTAGTGCAGCCGCACCGGCAGTCCCGAGCGCAGCGCCGAGAGCCAGCGGCCATCCGCCAGCAAATTCTGCGAACGGACGATCGGCGCCCGCGCGCCCGCGACCGTCGAGTCCGGCGCCAGCCGCACCTGGAGGTGGACGGCTCCCGGCGCTTGGGCCTGCGCCGTCCCGCCCGCGGCCAGCGCGAGGAGCAGGCCTGTGGCCACCGCTCGCACCCGCGGCGCGAACCGTCGGCGGAGGTGTCCGGCGGTGGGGGGCACTAGAACCGGCGCTGGAGACGGACGAGGAGCCGAACCGGCTCGCCTTGGGAGAGACTCTTCGCCAGATACACGGCGATCTCGCCGGCATCGAGACCGGCGCCGACGTCGAGCTTCCACTCGTCGAACGACGGGATCCGGTTGACCGGCACCTGGCCCGGCCCGTCTCCCGCGAGCCACGCCTTGCCCGCATCGGTCAGGAAGACGAGATCGGCTTCCTCGATCCCGACGAACCGACCCGACGGGCTGCCATCCCGATCACGCACCCGGTACCCCAGGTTGAGGCCCAATCGAGTACGCACCTCGACCTGGGCGGCGATCATCCGGTCGCACAGCGCCGGATCGGATGCGTCGGCGAATCCCCGGGGCGCGCAGGTGAAGGCCCGGAAATCGTAGCCGGGGAGGAGGTCGGGTCCGCCCAGCGAGACCCGCCGCTGCACTGGCAGCCGGTCGCCGCCCACCCAGCCGTCGGCCTTGAGGCGAGCGTTGACCCTGAGCGATGGGGTCAGCCGGGAATAGCGCCTGAGATCGATCGCGAGCCGGTCGAAGGCGTAGCCTCCGCCCGTCGGCGGCGACGGCCGGACCTCCTGGGGCAGCGTGACCGGGGCGATGTCGTCGCTGGTCGAGTGCTCGAAGCGGGCGCGCAGCAGCCAGCCGGTACTCGGGAGATCCCGGGAATTCCGGGTATCCAGGTCCAGCTGGAGCCCGCTGCTGAAGTAGTGGCCGTCGTCGACCAACGGATTCCGGCGCCAGCGGTCGCTGTTCCTGAGGAGTGACCAGGGATCGGTGGCGCGCACCGAGCGCTCCCGGTCCCGCCGGAGCGACAGTTCCAGCCGGACCGGCCGCCACGGCTGGACCCAGACGGCGCCGCCCCCGCCGATACGCTCGTAGTAATCGCGGTAATCCCGCTGCAGCAGAAACGCCGACCAGCCGTTCTCGTTGGCCGAGAGGGGCTGGTCCTCGATCGCGTCCACCTCGCTGTACACCCGGCCGGCGATGCCGATCGTGGGAAGTCGAAGCTCGGCGCGGGTGGTGTACCCGAAATCGCTGGTCAGTCCGGAGCCGCCCCCGGCGGTTCGCAGAACCCCCCGCAGGTCCAGCCGGGCGACCGATCGGGCGGTGGGACGCAGCTCGAAGAGTGGCCCGAAGACGATAGGCAGTCCCTCGATCCGGTCGTACGTCCCGCCGGTGGCGAGGAACAGCGTCGTGCGCACCTTGCCCGTCTGGAAGCTGGTCCTGGCGGCGGCCAGCTCGCCCAGCGGGCGGTGCCGCTCCCGCAGCGCGAGCATGCCGCCGGGAAGCCGGAGCACCGGTGCCGCGTCCCAGAACACCCGCTCGCGACCCTCATGGTGGGCTCCCGCACTGCGGATGAGCCGGCCCCCGACCACCAGGATCTCGCCATCCACTTCGGCGCCGGGAAGCAGGTAGAGGGTGCCGTTGGCCACCGCGATCGACCCCGTCACCCGGCCCGCAATCCGGAGCGATCCCCGGTACTGCGCCAGTTTTCCCTGGAACGTGGTGCCCGGCGGGAAAGCCACGTCGCCCGACATCCGCGTGGTCGCGGAATCGTTGAAGAAGGCGATCAGCTCGGCCACGATGTCGGCGGGCGGGCCGCCCCGGATCACGGTGGAGTCGCCCGGCGGGGCATCGGGGTCGATGACGATGACGCTGTCCTGCGCCCGAACGGTGGTCGCGCCGAGCAGGAGGAGGAGGCCGCCGACGAGCACTCGCATGCGGGTCTCGGGAGTGGAAGAGGAGATCGGACTACTGGCGGTCGAGGCCCAGGCGGCGCATCCGGCGGTAAAGGTTGGCCCGGTCGGTCTGCAGCGCCCGCGCCGCCTCGGCCACGTTGCCTTCGGCCTGCGCCAGCGCCGCGCCGATGACTCTGCGCTCGAAGTCGTCCAGCGCCTCGTTCAACGGCCGGCCCGGCGAGGGCAGTGACAGGACCGGGGCGGGACCCCCTCGCAGGACCTGGCGAACCGCCGTGTCGTCGACCATCGGGCCGCTCAAAATGGTCAGTCGCTCCACCAGGTTGGCCAGCTCACGGATGTTGCCCGGCCAGGCATACGATGCCAGGGCCTCCAGCGCGGCTGGCGTGAAGGTGGCGGCGTAGCGTGGGCGCACCCGCTCGCTCAAGTGGGCCACCAGCGCCGGCAGATCCTCCAGCCGCTCCCTGAGCGGCGGGAGGTGCAACGGGAAGACGTTGAGACGGAAGAAGAGATCCTCCCGGAATCGGCCTTCCTGGACCTCATCCTCCAGCCTGCGATTGGTGGCCGCCACTACCCGCACGTCCACCCGTTGCGAGCGCTCCGCCCCTATGCGCTGCAGCTCCCCGGTCTCCAGCGTGCGGAGTAGCTTGGCCTGGGCCTCACCGCTCAGGTCGCCTACTTCATCGAGAAAGAGCGTGCCCTCGTGGGCCAGCTCGAACCGGCCGAGTCGCCGCTCGGTGGCGCCGGTGAAGGAGCCGCGCTCGTGCCCGAACATCTCGGACTCGACCAGGTCGCGGGGTATTGCCGCGCAGTTCACGGTGACGAACGCCCGCGCCGACCGACGGCTGGCCGCATGAATCGCAGCGGCCACCAGCTCTTTGCCGGTGCCCGACTCGCCGGTGACGAGTACCCGCGCCTCGGTGGGCGCCACCCGCGCGATGAGGGCGCGCACCTCCCGCATGGCCGCGCTGTCGCCGATGAGCGTGCCCCGGCGCGCCAGCTCCGCGTGCAACGCGCGATTCTCCGCGCGGGTGCGGTTGAGCTCCAGCGCAGCCCGCACCGTCACCAGGACTGATTCCGGAGTGAGCGGCTTCTCCAGGAACTGGAACGCCCCCTGCTTGACCGCGCGCACGGCATCGGTGAGCTGGGCCTTCCCGCTCATCATGATGACGGGTGTTCCCAGGCCCCGCTCCCTGATCCGGACCAGGGTCTCCAGCCCGTCCGGGCCGGGCGGCATCAGCAGGTCGAGCACGATGACGTCGGGGTCGACGTCATCGAGCTGCAGCAGCGCCGCGTTGCCATTGGGAGCCTCCGCGACGGTGAATCCCTCCTCCCGCAACAGGGCCGCGAGCATCCGCCGGATGTTGGACTCGTCGTCGACCAGGAGCACCTGTGCCGGCGCGCTGCTCATCGGCCGGCCAGCAGAATCACGAAGCTCGCGCCGCCGCCGGCCGTGGGCTCCACCGCGATGCTGCCGGCGTGCATCTCCACCGTCTGCTTGGCCAGTGCCAGCCCCAGCCCGGTGCCACCATCCTTGGCGGTGAAGTACGGATCGAAGATGCGGGCTGCCAGCTCCGGCGGGATGCCGGGGCCGTGATCGCGAATGATCACCCGCGCCCGGCCATCGGCCAGGGCCTCGGAGGAGATCTCGATCTCTCCCTTCCCGTCGCACGCTTCCACCGCATTCCGCAGGATGTTGCTGAAGGCGCGCCGGAGCGGGTCGTAGTGGCCCAGCAGCGTGGGCGTGCTGGGCGCGAGCACCAGGCGGGCAGTCACGCCCGTGGGCAGCGTGGAGCGCGCCAGCTCGGACAGGAGCTCCGGCAGGTCCACCGGCGCGGCTGGGCCTTCCGGCAGGCGGCCGAACTCGGTGAACTCACGGGCCAGCTGCTCCAGCCGCCCGGATTCCGCCACCAGGACTTCGATGGCGTCCTGCTGGCCCGAGGCCGCCGTGCGCGACAGCTGCGAGACGGCCAGGCGGATCGGCGTGAGCGGGTTTCGCATCTCGTGCGCCACCCGCCGGGCGGTCTCCCGAAAGGCACGCAGCCGTTCACTCTCGATCTCCTGGGCTCGTGCTCGCTCCAGAGTGTCGGCCATCTCGCGGAGCGCCGTCCGGAGCGCGGCGAACTCGGGGGCGCCGCGACGCGGGCGGTCTGCCGGCAGCGGCTCCATACGGCGGATGTTTCCGGTCCACCCGATCAACTCCTCGATCGGCCGGCCGAGCTGGCGGGAGAGATGCCCCCCGAGGCGAACCGACGCATAGAGGAACGCGGCTCCCACCAGCAGCACCACCAGCGCGAGCCCGGCCGAGTAATAGCGGTCGAACGTCGCGGCCCGCTGAAACCGGGCCAACGCCGCGTTGAGCTTGGTGGCGTGGTCCGCCAGCGCTCGTCGTTCGGCGGGGCGCAGGCGAGTGGAATCGAGCGTCTGCAGGAGCGTGCGCCCCGAGGTGCCGACCGCTTCGAGCGCACGGCCCGGACCCGCGGGGGCGGTGGAGCGAATGGTCAGCCCCCAGCCCACGATCGCCACGGCGGTGGGGACCGCGCCGAGGAGGATCAGGATGAGGAGAATGCGCCGATGGAAGGTGAGTCGCATCGATCTGGAAGATAAGCCGCGCGCCGGGAGCAGGCCCACCCGAGCACCTGGCCCGCGGTGGCGGCGGCCCACTCCGACCAGTGCACCGGTGGATAGCCGGCGAGCCGCGGGAGCAGCGCGAGCCCCAGGAACAGGGTGCCGGCCATCCATGCGAGCGACACGCTGAGCGGCAGCCCCACGCGGGCCCACCAGAGTCCGAGCGGGAGCATGAAGCCGGCGAGCCAGAGCCCGGTCAGCAGATGGACCTCGGGTCCGAACGCGTAATCGAACGGGAGCACGAGACTCCAGCTGAAGGATGGGCTCAACTGTAAGCTCCAGCTGCGACCGCCACCGTACGACGAGCTCAGGCGAACCGTCCGCTGCGCAACCTCGGCCGTGAGCTCGAGCGGCACTCCAGACTCGCTCGGGAGGGCGTCGTCCAGTCGTATCGCCACCGGCCGGAAGTTGAGCGGTGTGGCCTGCCATGCGCCCTCGAAGACGAGGTCGTGCCCCGACTGGCTGAGCGCCAGGACCTCATTTCCTGGATGCCAGAGGATGAGAATCGGGCGCCAGTCCGAGGCAGGGAGTCCGGTCAGAACCGACACCCGGAGCCGCATCGTCCCGGCCCGCATCGGGGCCGGCAGCTGGGATCCAGCCGGCAGATGCCCCGGCGGGAGCGGAACGTCTTCCAGCGATGCCGCGGTCACTTTGCCGCCGAAGGGAGGATGCGGCGGCCGCTCCCGCGCCCACTGCACCAGGAATGGTCCGCCCGGTGCCCAGGGGCGCAGAGCCAGAGCCGTGACTCCGCTGACGCCGAGCCATACCGCGGTCCAGGCGAGGGCGAATCGCCGGGCAGCGGGAGCGCTCGGTCGAAACACGGTATCGATGTGGCCTGCCAGCAGCGCCCCCAGCGTTCCGCCCAGCGTATTGGTGAGGATATCGCTCAAGCTGCTGTCCCTGCCGGTCACCACGGTGTACTGGAGGAACTCCACCAGTGCCGTCAGCAGAAAGGACGCCAGGATGACCCGCTTGGTTGCGATGCCCGACAGCCTGAGGCCGAAGGCGAAAGGAATGAAGAGGAGGATGTTCAGCACCACGTCCACCCCTCCCCGCTGGCCGCAGACCAGACAGAGGAACGGGGTGGCGGCGGAGCTCGCTGCCTGCTCCGGGATGGGGATGAGCGTGACCACAAGGATCACGACCAGCCCGCCCAGCGCCAGCATGGAGGCAATCCGGCGGGCGATCACTTCAGACGATCGGCGCGGACGATGACGGGCGATCCCAGGATCCGGCGCAGTCCGGTGAGCCGGCCGGGAAGCTCCAGCGCCCGGGCCAGCGCCGCCCGTCCGACCGCCCGGTGGAGCACCATCGGCAGGAGAAACTGAGGTCGCTCCTGTCGCACCTCGAACCCATGCGCCGCGAAGGCCGCGCGGACGGCGGCGGGCTGGAACACGGCATATGGTCTGGTATCTCGCTCGATCCGGTGCTTCAGTCCAAAGAGGCGGTCGGCGATGATGTTGACGCTTCGGCTGGAGGGGTAGTCCACCACCACCGCCTGCCCGGCCACCCGGCACAGCTCGGACACGAGCGTGGTCCACGCGACGCTGTGGGGCAGCAGGCGAAAGCAGAGCACTGCGTCGAACGCCCGGGCCGCATAGGGCAGCGCGCCAAGGTTTACCACCTCGAAGCGAAGGTGCGGGTGCTCCCGCCACGGGGTCAGCCGGGCAGCGCACGATGGTTCACTCGCGGCCACCCGTACGTCGAAACCGGCGCCCAGCAGCGGCCCGGTGAGCTGCGCGTGACCGCCCCCGACGTCGAGCACCGACGCACCCGCCGGCAGGTCCCGGAGCAGGTCCAGCGTGATCCGCGCCTGCAGATCGAGGAACCACCGGCCAACGCTGCCGGAAAACCGGCGGGCGTATTCCTCCGACGATGTCTCGATGTCGGCGTCTTCCCGGCCGGGCCCACGCTGGTTCACAGGTTGCGTCCTCATGGCCGGAGAAGGTAGTACCGCTTCCGAGCGGCCGTCCACCGCTCTGGTGAGGCGATCCGGCGGCAGTTACACTCCGGCGTGCCCCGACCTCCGCGAGACACCCACGACGGTCCTCGAGTCCTCGCGTGGCCCGGCCTCGGCGCGCGCACCAAAAACCCCTATACCTGGCTCCTCTATTCTCAGCTTGCGTCGCTGGGGGTGCGAGTGGAGGAATTCACCGTCGCGCGTGCCCTCCGCGGCGGATACGATGTCTTTCACGTCCACTGGCCCGACAAGGCACTCACGGCCGGGCCCTGGGTGGTGTCGGCAGCAGGCGCGGCTGCGGCGCTGGCGTGCCTGGATGCGGCGCACCGCCACGGCGCGCGTGTCGTGTGGACCGCTCACAATGCCCATCCCCACGAGTCGCGGCACCCACGCCTGGAACGGTGGTTCTGGGGGGCTTTCGTGCGGCGAGTGGATGCCGTAGTCCATCCCAGCGTCGCAGGGCAGGAGGCAGTGGAGGCGCGTTATCCGGCGCTTGCCGCCCGTCCGCACGCGGTCGTGCCGCTCGGGCACTATCGCGGCTCGTATCCCGATGCCGTGTCCCGGGAGGAAGCGCGCGCCTCGCTGGACATCCCACCCGGCACACGGGTGATGACCTATTTCGGGCTGCTGCGGCCGTACAAGAACGTGCCTCAGCTGATTCGTACGGCGGGCGAGCTGTTCGCCCGGACCGGTGACGTGACACTGCTGGTGGTGGGGGCGCCGCTCACATCGACGATCGCCGAGGAGGTTCGGGCTGCAGCCGGCGGCGACCCCCGCGTGCGACTGGTGCTCGAGCACGTGCCGGAGATCGATGTGCAGCGCTATCTGCGGGCGGCCGACCTCGTCGTGCTCCCCTTCAGGGAGATCACCAACTCCGGAAGCGCTTTGCTGGCACTCTCGTTCGACCGGCCGGTCCTGGTGCCCTCCCGGGGAGCCATGGGCGAGCTCCAGGCTATCGCCGGCCACGACTGGGTGCGGACCTATGAGGGTGACCTGACGCCGCAGATCCTTGCGACCGCGCTGGACTGGGCGACGCATCGGGTGCCGGACGCATCCCCCCGACTGGACGCGCTGGAGTGGCCGGAGATCGCTCGACAGACGCTCGCGTTGTACCTGGCCCCGAGCTAGTCACCCGGTTCACTTGTGGGTCCGCTCGGCCGCGAGAAAGCGCCAGGCCCCGACCACCTGCCACAGACTCCTCCGCAGCCCGCTTCGCATCATCGCCTTCGGCCAGCGATACAGATATTTCCCGCGCAGCTCCGGGTTGGCGAGGCACTTGATGAAGTACGCTCCGGCACCGATTCCGTGCGCTTTCTTCAACTGCCGGAGCTGTTCTGGTGCGCGCCGGCGATGATGATGCAACACGGTCGGCGCGGGATCGTACACTCCCCACCATCCCATGGCGGAGACCCGGGCCACCGCGTCGGTATCTTCGGCGCTGTGGTACTTCGACCCAGCGCCGAGCCGCTCATCAAACCCTCCGACGGCCTCCAATGCCTGACGGCGAAATCCGAAGTTGGCACCATGAATGTCTCCTGGCGCGATGTAGGACTTCGGCGGGAACTCCACTCGTCGGTCGGATAACTGGATCGTGACGGGATAGTCCAGCTGATCGTACAGAAGCACGCGGCCCGCCGCGAATCCCATGCGCGGGTCCGAAAAACAGCTCTGGATGCGCGACAGATAGTCCTCCCGCGGATAGCAGTCATCGTCGGTGAATGCGACGATGCTTCCACGTGCCGCCCGCCACCCGGCGTTTCGAGCACCTCCGAGCCCCGGCCGCTCATGGTGCAGCAGGCGAAGGTGCCCGCTGAAGCTCCGGCCGAACGCCTCGAGTACCTGTGTCGTCGCATCGGAGGAGCCGTTGTCCACGATCACCAGCTCCCATGCCCCCTCGTACTGGAGCCGGGCATACGAATTCAAGGCCTGCTCGAGCTGCGAAGCCCGATTCCTGGTCGAGATCACCAAGGAGATGTCCATACAGGTCAGACCAGCGGCTCCTGCCCGCCGCGCACGATGTGCAGCCGGGAGCGGCGGATGAAGCGATACCGGTCGCGCTTGTCCGCGAAGTACTCGTCCACCGCCTTCCGGCACCCCGACCAGTGCTCGTAATCGTCGATGACCAGCACACCCCCGGGTGAGAGCTGCGGCTCGATCCGCTCCAGACAGATCCTGACCGACTCGTACCAGTCCGCGTCGATGTGCGCCAGGGCCACCGGCCCGTCGACGTCCAGGGTATCCTGGAACAGGCCCTGGACCAGCTCGATCCGGCGAGCTTCCAGATCCAGGCCGAAGCTGCGAAGGGTGTTCACGACCTGCTCTCGGAGGTTCTCCGCGTATCCGTAGTATTTGTCCCCGCCGATTCCGCCGGAGTCACCCCGCAGAATCGTCTCATAGCGGGCGTGGATATCCGCGCCATCCGCCTCCGATGGCGGCGGGATCATGCCGAACACATCGTACACGCGGAGCGGGCGGTCGGGATGCTTGGTCAGCCCCAACACCACCGAGGAACCGCCGAGGGCGCATCCCGCTTCGAGGATGATTCCCCCCACGCCCTCGGCGTCGAGCCGGCGGACGGTACGCTCCAGATCCGAAAGCGCGTCGTAGCCGAGGTAGGTGAGATGGCGCTTCCGGACTTGCCGCACCAGCGGAGAGGCCCGGAGCGCATGCCACGGCTCGCGAAGTTTTTCGAGCGTCCGACGCATGTTACCTCGCACCGCTCAGCACCGACGCCGCCCAGCCCTCGGCGTCGTCGGTCGAGGAGGCGCGGTGGACGCCGCTGGCATCCCCAGTCCAGACATCCAGGAAGCGGCCAAGCTTCCCATAACTGTTGTCCAGCACCGCGTGGGGGATGCCCAGCAGGAGGCTCAACACATGGGCGTGAAGCCGATCGGTGATGACCACTCGTCCGGAGGACAAGAGCCGGCACCCACGAGCCACCCGCGCCCGGGCGACCGCATCATACCACGTGCGCCGCAGCCCGATCCGATCGCGGCACCCGCCGCCGACGGCCCGAGCCACGCCGCGAAGCTTGTGCATCTGGACCGATACCCGACTCTCCGTCAGCCAGTCGACCACCCGCGAGGTGAACTCCGGCCGCCCCGCCGGAGCGTCCAGCACGCGCTCCTTGTCGGTCCGCATTAGATAGCAGACGTCCACCTCCGGTGCACCCGGGCGCTCGAGTGCGCCGAGAAAGAACGCCATGTCCGGGCAGAGCCGGACCTCGCAGTCGAAGTTGGTGGTCGCGAACTCGTAGGAGAACTGATCTCTGACGAACAGTCGAAACCTCCCGTGGCGCGCGATCGCGCGCGCCGTCCGCGCGGCCTGCTCGGGACGGTCGAAATGAATCGACTGGGGGAGCTGAACGATCTCTCGATCCGGGAATCGCTCCAGCAGATGCTCCCGAAGGCCATGATGACGAGGCCAGAGGTCGCCGAAGTTCCCTCCGCCGTGAATCACGATCGGTCCCTCGGGAACCGAGGCCCGGAGCGCTGCCTCGGAGAACGCTCTGAGGGACGCGACGTAACCAGGCTTGGCCCCACGATGCTCCCGCAAGTAGGTCGTGGTGCCGAGCCAGATCGCGGAATCCCCCACGTTGCGCTGGTCCGGAAAATCCACCAGACAGAACGGTCCGTCGGCGGGGACGTCGCGCAGCTCCGCGATGGCCTTCCGTTGCAGCTGCTGGATGACCTTGGTCCGCTCGCGCTCGCCGTCGACCACGGTCACGCTTCCTCTCCCGTCGTCACGCGCCGGCGCCGGAGAGCTTGGCGGAGACGCTGGGGAGCAGGCGCCGAAGATCCCTGAGCTGTTGAGAGACGAAGTTGCGGGCAAAAAGGAACAGGGATGCCGCGTACACCGTGGTTCCGGTGCAGACCATGAGGAGGAGGAAGAGCCCCCGGTTGTGAAACCGCGCCCCGACGAGATAGTCGAGCGCCATGAGACAGCCCGCCATCACCAGGGCCATCGAGAGCGGCGGAGCGATCGCGCCCAGCAGCGCACCATAGCCGATGCCGCTGTAGCGCTTGAACGCTCCCATCTGAACCGGCAGGGTGAGATAGGCGCGCAGCACGTACGCTCCAGCGATCGCGGTCAGTCCGAACGGTGCTGCCAGCAGCGAGAGCACGACCGTCAGCGTGAGCTGCAGAGTCGCGATCTTCGCCAGGGTGCCCGACCGCCCGAGCGCGGCCAGCGCCGGGCCGGCGAAGTAGTTGATGGTGAAGGGGACCGCCATGAGACCCAGCACCTGGGCAAGCCTGGCGCTCGCCGCCCAGCGGGGGCCATAGAGCAGCCGCACCGCGTCGGGGGCCAGCACGGCAAACCCGATGATCGCCGGAAACGCGATCGCCGCGCTCACGCCGAGGATGCGGAGGTAGGCCTTGCGAAAGGCGGGCAGGTCGTCCTGCAAGCGCGCGAGCGCGGGGAGGGACACCTGGGAGAAGGGCATGATCGCACCCTGAGCGATCAGCTCGACCGTCCGCCACGCGGTACGATAGGCCCCGACCGCCGGAACCCCGATGGTCCGGCCCACAATCAGGTCCTGCACCCGCACCAGGCCCACATAGAGCAGCTGGGTGAGCGTCATGCTCGCGCTGAAGCCGGCCATGTCCCGAAGCGCGCCGGACGAGAACCGCCGGCCGGGCATCCAGCGGTACGCGTGCCAGGCCATCGCCGTCCCGGCGATCTCGGTGACCCCGCGCTGCACGACGAGGCTCCACGGCCCCCAACCCGCCCAGGCGGCCGCCAGCGCGGCGGAGCCGCCCACGGCGCCGCTCACCACCGATCGCGAGGCCATCGCCTTGTGACCGAAGGCGCGCAGCGTGAGCGCAATGTGGGTCGCCCCCGCGGCGGACACCGGGAGAATCAGCCCCAGCGCCGTCAGCAGCGGGGCCACCGCTGGCGCGCCGAAGACCGCCGCCAGCGGGTGAGCGATCAGCGCCATCACGCCGGCAATCAGGCAGGAGAGCGCGAGCGTCGACCAGAACACCGTGTCCGCCATCGCGGGGGAGACGTGTTTGGCGCGAGTGAGGGCGCTCACCAGGCCGGTGGACGGAAGGATCTTTCCGAACTCCGCGAACGCCACGGCCAGAGTAAACACCCCGAACGCGGCGGGACCGAGCTTGCGGGCCAGCAGGGCAAAGATGACGAACGAAAGGAAGTAGTCGGACCCGGTGCGGACGATGGTCCACAGGATGGACAGCGCCGTCTTGCGCTTGAGGTCGCCGGGGGGTCCGTCGAGCTCGGGCCCGCCCGCCTCCCCCATCGACAGGTGCGGCGATCCGTCGAGCGGCTCATCCAGCTCGGCCGGCAGCGGCTCGGGCACGGTCGCGTCCTCCCGCGTCACGAGGCGGCCGCGCGGACGCCTGCGGCGGTCCGAAGCTCCGACAGCAGCGTGAGCGCGCTCCGGGTCCAGGAGAAGCTCGCCGCCCGGCGTAGACCCCGGCGCCGGAGCTCCTCTACCAGAGCCTGGTCGAAACTCATCCGCTCCATCGCGGAGCCCAGCCCCTCCATGTCGTCCGGATCCACCAGGAGCGCCGCGTCCCCGGCGACTTCGGGGCAGGCGGCGGTAGTCGCGGTGATCACCGGACAGCCGCACGCCATCGCTTCCACGATGGGGATGCCGAAGCTCTCATAGCGCGACGGGAAAACCAGCGCTCGGGCCATGGCGTAGACCGCCGGCATATCGGTGAACTCCACGAACCCCGGCGTGTGCACCGCCGCGGGATCGGTGTAGCCGGCGATCCTCGCCGGCGTCAGCCGCTCGGCGATCCCGATGCCAAGAATCACCAGCGGCGGCACCGATGCACCGGTCTCGCTCATTCGCCGCCGCATGCGTCCATAGGCCTCGAGGGCGACCGCGACGTTCTTCCTGGGTGTGAGCGCCTGTCCCGAGCTCTGTCCGAGGATCTGGTGCCCCTTGACCACCATCAGGAGGAACGGCTCCGCCGGCAGCGAGTAGCGCTGTCGCACCTGCTCGAGTGTCGCGGGATCGCGAGTGGGCCGGAAGCTCTCGTCAGCCGCCGCGTAGACCGTGCGCAGCTTGGACCGGGGCACGCCGGCGTGACGCACCAGCTCATCGCCCAGGCTGTCGGAGTTGGTGAGGACCCGCTGGGCCCGCCGGCAGTACAGCGGGATGAGCAGGCGGTTGTACAGCCGGTCCACCCTCCCCGACCAGCCCACGTAGAATTCCGGGTGACTCCAGTACTCGGTACCCCGCTGCTGGACCACTGTCGAGCACGGTGGCAGGAGCGGGATGCTGAACTTGTGATGAAAGAGGACGTCGAGGTGCTCCCGGCGCGCGGCAAGGGGGACCAGCACCTGGTCCCAGAACAGCTTGGCACGGCCCGGCACCACCAGCTCGCGCACGTTGGGGTGCCCGTGGTAGCGGCCCGCCTGGCGGGCCTCGCTGTAAAAGGCGACGTACTCGTTCCGGGTGTCCACCTGGAACAAGGCCTCGCACAGCTTGCGGATGTAGATCCCCTGGCCATCGACGTCGTCGATCGCCCGGAGCATCAAGCCAATGCGGAGCGGTGGCGGGCCGGCAGCGGTCTCGCTCCCGCGGTCTTCGGGGGCTGCCTTCGGGGCCCGCGCGACTGGCATCGGGATACGCGTTCCTCGCAAGGGTGAATGCCGGCAATCACCAGCGGGGCGGCAGCACCTCGGCGGCAACGGTCCTGGTCGCCCGCCAGTGCTCGCCGCATGATAGGGCCAATGTTCCTGAAGATCGGACAATTTGGCAACCAGCGGCGTGACCATGGTCACAGTGGCGCCGGCTCCGAAGGTTTATCACATATTTCATGATCGCACGCGTGCAGGAGGGCCCGGTGACCCTGGTGACCGGAGCGACTGGGTTCACCGGCCGGTATCTGGTTCGCTCGCTCGTTTTGGAGGGCCGGCGGGTGCGGGCGGTGGTCCGCTCCTCCAGCCGGGCCCGCGAGCTACTTCCGGCCGAGGTGGAGGTCGTCGCGGGGGATCTCGCCGACCCGGAGCTGGCGCCCCGGGCGATGCCGGGTGTGCAGACGGTCTACCATCTCGCGGCAGTGTACCGGGAGGCCAAGCACACGGATCAGCACTATCGGGAGGTGAACGTCGCGGCGTCGCGCCGGCTGCTGGACGCAGCGATCGCCACCGGCGTCCGTCGCTACGTCCACTGCAGCACGGTCGGGGTCCACGGCCATATCGCCGCCCCGCCTGCCGACGAGGGGGCCGCGTACCACCCGGGCGACGTCTATCAGGAGACCAAGTACGAGGCTGAGCGGCTCGCGCTCTCCTATCGTGATCGGCTTCCCTTGACCGTCGCGCGGCCCACGGCAATCTACGGCCCGGGAGATACCCGTCTGCTCAAGATGTTCCGGATGGTCGCCCGCCAACGGTTCCCCCTGGTGGGCGGCGGCGAGAACTACTACCACATGGTGTATATCGACGACCTCATCCGCGGGTTGCGTCTCCTCGGCACGCATCCGCGGGCGGTGGGCGAAGTATTCATCCTGGGTGGAGACGGATATCAGAAACTGCGGGAGCTCGCGGACATGATCGCGGCGGCCGCCAGGGTACCGCCACCGCGGCTGCGCCTGCCTGCGCGTCCGTTCCAGATCGCCGGGAGCATCTGCGAGAAGCTCTGCGTCCCCTTGGGTATCGAGCCGCCAATTCACCGGCGGCGGGTGGACTTCTATACCAAGAGTCGCGCGTTCAGCATCGAAAAAGCCAAACGGCTGCTCGGCTACGCCCCGCAGGTGAGCCTCGCCGACGGGATCCGGAGGACGCTCGACTGGTACGTCGCCAACGGATATATCGACCGTCTCCGCCCTGCGCCCGAACCCAGCCGGACGAATCCTGATCCGATCACGGCGCGATAGCCGGTGAACCGCCCGCGTGGCGGACCGGTGGGAGCTCCACGACAGGCGGCGCACCCCGCCGGTCGAGGTACTGGCGAGCCCAGATCTCGGCCAGGAGCAGCGACCAGAGCCGGTAGGCACGCTCCTGGCTGTACGGTGTGCCCGCCGGGCGCTGCCGCAGCCGGCCGACGTACCCTGGATCGAAGAGACCTCGGCTCCGCACCGCCGCCGGCTCCAGCAGCTCATCTCCCATCCGATCCAGCACGTCGCTCATCTCCTTGTCGTGCCTGAGCCGGTTGAAGCTCTTACCCGCTGCCAGCATCGTTTGCGGCAGCAGCCCCGCGCACGCCTTCCGCAGGATGTACTTCTGGGTCCGACCGTGAATCTTGAGCCGGTCCGGGATGCCGAGCGCCGTAGCCAGGAAGCCTGGATCGGTGTGGTGCGCGTTCATCCGCACGCCGGCTGCGCTGTACAGGCGCTCGATCGGATGCTGGTAGGGGAGTACCATGAATCCACGCCGGAGGAACTCGGTCAGCGGCTGGTCTCCACCGCGGGGAAAGCCGCCGAACTGGGGCAACGGTGCCGCGCCCGATACCCGTGGCGCCGGATACTCGCGCCCGTGGAAGTATGCGGCCTTGAGCGCACGGCCCGGCAGCGTGCGAGGCTCGACGCTCCGGACGGTGTAGTCGTAGAACTCCTCCAGCGGCCGCCGCAGTGGCGGAAGGCGGGTCGCTAGGTCTACCAGACGGTGCCGCGGCTGCCCCGCGAACAGCCCGTCGAATCCGAAGCCAGCCAGCACCAGCTCGACATGCCGTGCCGCCTCCCGCGCCGCGACGAAGAGGTAGGCGATGTCCTCCCGGCCGATCGGCTCCTCCAGATACCAGGTCATCCACGGCAGGAGGCCCGGCAGGTCACCCGGCTTCAGGACCAGCGGGTGGTGCCGGGTGCCGAGCTCCCGCGCCACCGCCGCGGCATTGACCAGCTCTCGATCGTCCTCTCCGAAGCCGGCGCTGAAGGTGTGCAGCTCCCTGGTCCCGAGCACCTGGCGCGCTCCCGCGGCCATCACGGCCGAATCGAGTCCGCCGCTCAGTGAGACCCCGATCCGCTGGTAGGGCTGAGTCTGCCGGCGCAGCGTTTCGAGGAACGACTCGCGCAGGGCGGCGGCGTGCCGGTCTTCGTCCTGGTGGATCACCCGTATGGGGATGTCCCAGTAGCGCGCGGTGTGCATCCGCTCCGGGTCCAACTCCAGCCAGGTGCCCGGAGCCACCGGATAGACCTGCTCCAGGCAGCTCACGCCGGGTTGAACCCACTTGGTTGACTGAATGGTCTGGAGAGCGTCACGGTTCGGTCGGGCAGGGACCGAGCCGATGGCGAGGAGCGCCTTGTACTCGCTGGCGAAGATGAAGCGCCGGTGGTCGGCCGTGAAATAGAGCGGGGCGTATCCGATGCGGTCGCGGGCGAGCATCAGCCGCCGGGTGGGGGCATGCCAGAAGGCGAAGGCGAACTGGCCCGCGACGAGGGCGAGAGCCTCGGCCCCGAGCGAGCAGAGCAGCTCAACCAGGAGGGCCGCGTCGTCACGCGGCGTGGCATCAGCCGGGTGGGCCTGCTTGAGCAGCCGGGCCAGCTCACTCCGATTGTCGACCGCGCCGTCGAAGGCTAGGACACCGTCCGCCTGGGCCAGGATCGTCTCGCTGCTGCCCCGGATGCCGAGATGAACTCGGGGCGAGAGGGACCACGCCTGGGCGTGCGAACCACGGTGCGACAGGCGTTCTCCCATCGCCCGGACCTCGGCGAGATCGCCCTCCCCCAGTATTCCGTACACGGCCCCCATGACTCAGGGGGCGGTGACCGGCACCGGGGCGGGGAGCCGCAGGTGGCGCAGCGCCAGATGGAATGCGGTCACCGAGCGCAGCACCCAGCCCAGCCCCACCCCATAAATGAGCCCGGCCAGCCCCCAGTGCGCGCCGAACAGTGCCGCCGGTATCGCGATGGCGACCGCAGCCCAACCCGTCACATTCACCAGCCTCAGCTCCCGGGCATCGCCCAGCGCCGAGATGGCGGACTTGCTGAACGAGTTGAGGATCTTGGCGATTCCGGCCACGATGGCCGCCAGGACGAGGGACCCGCCCAGGTGATACTTACCGGCCAGGAACCAGCGCTCCACCAGCGGCGTCACCACCCAGATGAACGCAGAGCCCAGCAGGGCGATCACGCTGACCAGGCGCGCCTCGTGCGCGATCAGCCGCCGGCGCGCGGGCACGTCCGGCGCCGCCCGAAGCTGAGGTAGCAGCGTATAGCCGACCCCCATCTGAAGCACCCGGAAGAGCGAGCCCGCGATGGCGGAGAGGACCCCGAAAGTGGCGAGGTCCTGGATCGGAAGCGCGTGGGGAATGACCAGGCGATCGAGCTGGATCAGCAGGAGGCCGGACGCCTGGAGCCCCGCGTACGAGAGCGCCTCGCCCCAGGGGAGCGCGCCCTCGATCGGCCGGCGACGCTGGTCTTCACGGGAGAGGATCCGCCAGCCATAGAACGCCGCCAGGATGAGGCCCGCAGTGGCGATCAGCAGCGGAAGCCAGGCGTGGGTGCCATGCACCGCCACCGTCGCCAGCGCGGCGAGCAGCAGGACGATATTGGGACTCTGAAGCAGCGCCAGCGAGAGGCCGAACCGCTGATCGCTCTGAAACTGAGCACTGGCCACCATCATGGCGCCACCCGCGACGGTGGAGATCAGCAGCAGCGCCAACAGCATCGGGTCGAGCTTGTACCCCACGGCACCAATTGCCGCGAAGGCCAGCCCCACCAGTGTGGTGACGAGAAGCACCCGGCCCACCAGCCGGGGACCTGCCACCAGGTGGTGCCGGAGCACCAGGCCGTCCAATCCGACCGGGGCGAGCGAGAAGCCCAGGTTTACCAGCGCGGTCACCAGGGTGAAGACGCCGTACTCCACCTCCGACAGGACCCGCGCCAGGATCAGGTTGGCGCCCGCGAACCCCAACCCCGCCGCGCCGTAGACCACCATGCTGCGCAGCGTCGGGGAGTACCACAGCCGCTTCACGCCCTGGCCTCGACCGCCCGGGCCTCGACCGCCCTGGATTCCATCTGCCGATAGAAGGTGTCCAGCTTGCGCCAGGCCGCTTCCGGCGTGAACTCCCGCTGGACATAGGCCTTGGCCTGGCGCGCGAGCCGCTCCCGCAAGGCGCTGTCGCTCAACAGCTCGGCCAGGCCGCCGCCGAGGGCCTGCGGCTCCGGGTCGACCAGGTAGGCGTTCTCGTCGTTGAGTACCTGCGTGTGGGTGCGAATCCGGGTGGCCAGAACCGCCGTGCCGGAGTCGAGGTAGGAGTAGATCTTCATCGGCGTGTTGAGTCCCTTGAGACGAGGCGAGACCAGCACGTCGGCCTGCCGGAAGAGCTCACCCAGCAGGGCGAGCGGACGGGGACCGGTGAAGTAGACCGCGGGAAGGATGCCGAGCGAGGCCGCGAGACTCCGGTACCGGTCGACGTCGTCGCCCTGGCCGCCGACGATCACCAGTCTGGCGCTGGGCACCCGCGCCAGCGTGTGGCGGAAGCCCTCGAGCAGCAAGCCGATCCCCTGGTACCGCTCCAGATTTCCCACGTACATCACCACCGGTCCGCCGTCGGCGCCCTGGGGCAGTCGCACGTCGCCATTCTGGCTGTACGGAGCTCCGCTGGTGAGCAGGGTGGTGTCTTCCACCCGGCCCACCGTCTTCTCTGGCGCGTGGGCAAGCGCCACGTCCTCCAGCGCCGCACAGACCGTCAGTACGCCCAGGCTGCGCCGCACCGCGATCGCTTCCAGCCGCCGGAGAATGGGGAAGACGATCTGCAGCTCGGGGTAGGTCTCGACCAGCTGCTCGGCGAGCGAGGAGTCCATGTCGTAGACATACGGGACGCCGGCCACTGCCTGCATGAACGCCGCGATGAACGCCCCCTCTTCGACCGCGTGAATCAGATCGTACCGGGTGCGCCGGATCATGCCGAGGCACTTGGCGAACATGAAGGTGTCGCAGACGATCTTCTTCAGGGAGAATCCCGGTCGGATGTTCCGGATTCCCGGCACCCGCACGATCCGGAAGATGCGGCAATTGGGAATCTCGACGTCGGCGCCTTCATGGAAGGTCAGCAGATCGACCTGGTGGCCGCGCGCGCTGAGGAACTCCAGAACCCTCCGGACGGCGATAGGGGTGCCGCGGGCTTGAAAGAAGGGATGGGGAGCGATGAGGAGGATCTTCACCTGGAGACCTCCGGCCCACCACCGGGCATCCCAGGCCGACCAGTCACGTCGCCAAGCTCCCGACAGCGCCTCGGTGGAACCCCGAGGCCCGTCCGCCGAACTCGATGTCGGCTTGCGTCCCCGCCATTGGTCCCTCGCTCTGGCCCAGGAGAGTGCATCCGCCGAGCGGCATTTCGGAACAGCGATCCCGGGGCAGCGGCGACCAGATCGGTGCCCCCCGGTTCGCGGCGAACCGTAGATGAATTTTACACTGCCAGCGTAAACAATGGTCTGAACCGGCTTTTGCTGCCGTGATTTGCGACCCCACCACTCAGATCCGCTCTCGCACGCGGTAGGCTCGCCGGTGGGGTGCGCGGAGATGGACAATGATCTCCCCGACCAGCCCCAATCCGATCAGCTGGACACCCAGGGCGATCAGCAGCACGCCCAGGAGCAGCAGCGGCCGATTGGCGATGGGATTGCCCTGGAGCCGCTCCACCAGCAATGCGAAGGAGACGATGCCTCCGACTCCCAGGAACGCCGATCCGACCAGGCCGAAGAACCGCAGCGGCTTCTCGGTGAACTTGGCCAGAAAGAAGAAGGTCGCGATGTCGAGCAAGCGGCGGAAATAGACCGCGGGGCCGTACACCCTCGTGCCCGCGTTCCGCGGATGCTGCGGCACCGCGACTTCCTGGACCACGAACCCTTCACGCATCGCGATCGCCGGAATGAAGCGGTGCATGTCCCCGTAGAGCGGTAGTGCCTCGGCCACCCGCCGGCTCATCGCCCGGACACCGCAGGCCATGTCGTGAAAGCGATGGTCGGAGATGCCGCCCAGGATCTGATGAAACGCGCGCGACTGCATCCGGTTGAGCCAGCTGTCGAGCCGCGGCGATCGGTTGGCTACGGCCATGTCCGCCCCGCCGTCCACCGCGTCGAGCAACGGCGCGAGACCCTCAGGGCGCACCTGGGGATAGGCCGGGAGGGTGAGAATCACCTCGCCCCGGCTCCGCTCGATTCCCAGCCGAAGCGCCGCCGTCTCTCCGAACCGCTGGGCGAAGCGCAACAGGTGAATGTCCGCGATCTCCCGGCTCAGCAGCAGCAGCTCGGGGCTGGGCTCGAAGCCGCCGTCGAACACGAACACAAACTCGAACCGCTCGCCGCGGGTGGCCAGCTCCGGCGTGAACTCCCGATAGAGCGCGACCAGATCGTCGACCCGCTCCACCACCGGAACCACGACAGACACCAGCCGCTCCCCGGCGGGGTGGGCCGCACGCAGGGGCGTCGGCAGTGGCTCCATCAGCACTCCCTTGGCTGTCATGGTCAACCGACCTCCCAGGCAGTCGGGGTGGCGTTGGCGCTTGCCTGCTCGGTGCGCAGCGCCACCTCGGCCACCAGCCCGAGCATGAATAGATACAGCGCAGTGGCGAGCCAGAGGGCCGCCGCTCCGGGAAACACCAGCGCCGTGGACTTCACCGGGGCGAACTGGGTCAACGCGACCAGCCAGAGGATGGTGAAGACCAGCGCCGCGCCCAGCGGAGGGAGCGACGCGGTGATGAAGCCCACCAGCGGCCGCGAGCGGAAGGTGGTGATCATCTTGAGCGTGATCAGGTCCGCCAGCACCTTGACCGTGCGGGAGATTCCGTACTTGCTCTCGCCGAAGCGGCGGGCATGATGCCGCACCGGCATCTCGGCGATCCGGGCCCCCACGCTGGCCGACAAGGCGGGAATGAACCGGTGTTGCTCGGCGTACAGCGAGATGCGACTCAGCAGGGTGCGGCGGTAGGCCTTCAGCGAGCAGCCGTTATCGGTGATGGGTACGCCCGTCAGCCGGCGGATGATGCGATTGGCCACCCAGGAGGGAACCTTCCGCAGCAGCAGCTTGTCCTGGCGCCGTTCCCGCCAGCCACAGACCAGGTCGTAACCCTCATCCAGCTTGGCGATCAACGCGGGGATATCCCGCGGATCGTTCTGCAGGTCCCCGTCCAGCGAAACCACCACCTGCCCCTGAGCGTGATCAAATCCCGCCATCATGGCCGCGGTCTGTCCCACGTTGCGGCCCAGGCGCAACCCCCGGATGCGGTGATCGGCGGCGGCCGCCTGGACCACCTGGGCCCAGGTGTCGTCGCGGCTGCCATCGTCCACCAGAATGATCTCGTAGGAGCGACGGTCGCCCTCGAGCGCCTGGACGATCCACTCGACCAGCGGCTTCACGTTCTCGGACTCGTTGTACAGCGGTGCCACGACCGAGAGGTCGGGCGCGGGCGGAGGCGCTGCGGGCGTGCCGGGTACGGTCATGGTCGCGTCGTCGCTTCCCTGGGGGCTATGTCGAAAATACCTGCATGACTCGCCGGGGAGTAGCAATACCCGTTCCGGCGCGGCGGGCGACTGGACTGGATCAGGGTGTACCGGCGGCTGGGTCGAGGGCTACCAGCCGCCGCGGCGGAGGAGGATGACGGGGATGGTCTTGAGCATGATGCGGAGGTCTTCGCGCAGGCTCTGGCGGCGGATGTACTCCAGGTCGTAGCTCACCTTGGTGCGCACATCGTCCAGCGAGCGGTCGTAGT